>NZ_JAUBRK010000003.1:0-71157 GCF_036701825.1 Microcoleus sp. MOSTC5
TAGACTCGAACTCATGCACTGGCTAATTTCATAAATTCCTTTTTTTGTCAACTCCTAATACTGAACCGACGCCCTAGGCAGCAGTTTAATCTGTTATTGACGCTGTTGGCAACTACAGGAAAACGCCAACAGCGACAATGGCGTCAATTACTTTTGGAACAGGTGGCAACTAATTTACTCACGATTCGACCTGAGCGTTCTGAACCCAGAGTTTTAAAACGCAGGCCGAAACCCTATCCTCGAATGCAGGAACCTCGCTCTGTCTTGAAAGCTAAACTGCGGGCGTGATTAAGCCTTTTTCAGTGCCATTGAACTTTGGCTGTCTCTGATTTCTGTATCAGATCCCTTGATGGGGGTTTCGATGATGTGAAAGCTATTGCTGGGCTGTCTCTCTTGGAGCTTTTCGAGCTGGAGTTGTAATTTTTCAATCAGCTTCTGTTGGGTGAGCACAATTTTGACCAGCTCCTGGTGGCTCAACTGGTCAACCGTTTCTAATTTTAGTGCTGCTGATAACTCTGACTTTTCGCTCATCTGACTACATTACCATATTTTTCGGCTCTCACGCTCACTATTTTTTACCTGAATTCTTACATTTTATCGATAGCAACCCTGAGCCTAGAGAACAGAAGCGAGCCATAGCTATAATGATGTGGATTGAGGGTGTGCCTGGTGCTAAAATTCAAAAAATATTAAATGTATCAGCAGCATTTATCAGTCAATGTAAAGCAAAATTTATTAAGAATGGGGTGAAAGGATTAAGACTGAAACATCAAGGGTCAAAGGCATATCTAAATCAATCAAAACGAACAGAGATTATCAAATATTTAAATGCTCAAGAGTTTTTGAGCTTACAGGAGCTTCGAGAATACATAGAAGACAAATATGATGTTCGTTTCAAATCCAATCAAAGTTATTATCAATTATTTGATGAAGCCGAGATTAGCTGGAAGAAAGCTCAAAAAAACAATCAAAAAAAAAACGATAAATTGGTAGAAGCTCATAACTGGAGTTTAGACTAAAAAGTATGATCGCCCTCAAGCAAAAGCGCGATCACCATACCACACTCTTCGGGGTTAAAGAACCAAAAACAAAGAAAAAAATACCGGACCAGCTATGTTTGAGTTAACCCGGATGCCGGAAGATAGGGAAGTCTCACCAACCCCGCTCGACCGCTATGAATGTTATCACTCAATTGCAAGAGTTTCGTCAAGCCATCTACAAAAATCTATGTAAAGCGCAAGATGCTACTTTTGAATTAATGGATGCGCTCTTATTAACGAGAAAAGCTGAAAGTTTAGCCGATTTATCCTTATCTTGCGTCTTTCGTCGCCAATGGTCGAGTGTTTACGAGGCGCTACAAGATACAAGACCCTATCGAGCAGAATTAATGAAGCTCTACATCCAACAAATCCCGCAATCAAAACGAATCGTTCTCGCAGGCGACCATACGAGTTGGTCGAGACCGTTTGCCAAAACCTTGAAAGAACGTACTTATGAACATTCTCCATCGCAACTGGGAGGTCGTCCGGTGACTGTGGGATACGGCTACAGTACCTTGGCATGGATACCTGAAGCAGAAGGGAGTTGGGCCTTGCCACTTTTACATGAACGAATTACCAGTTGGGACAGTCCCATTTCTCAAGCAGTCCAGCAATTATCGAGTGTGAGTTCTCAGTTGCCATCAAGAGCGCTATCGTTGTGGGACAGTGAATACGGTTGTGCGCCGTTTGTCAATCAAACCGCAGGACTTCCTGTAGATAAACTGATGCGCCTGCGCTCAAATTTATGTTTGTGGGGTGCACCTGATGCCTACGGGGGGCGGGGTCGGCCCAAAGTTCACGGCGATCGATTTAAACTTAATGACTCAACGACTTGGAGTTCCCCAGCACAACAAGTCGAGGCAGAAGACCCCGAATTAGGAAAAATGCGAGTTCGGGTTTGGCACAATTTGCATTTTCGTTTGTCCCCCGACAACTCGATGTCCGTTCTATTGGTAGAACGACTGACAAAAGATGGTGCGAGCGCAGTTTCTAAGCCGATGTGGTTGGCATTTGTGGGATTATCTATGCCGACTGTCACAGAAGTTTGGCGACTCTATTTACGAAGGTTTGCCATCGACCACTGGTATCGTTTTGCTAAAAATCGTCTTCACTGGACAGTTCCTGCGTTAAGTACACCCCTTCAATGCGATCGATGGAGCGATTTAATGCCCATTGTTACTTGGCAATTATGGTTGGCCCGCCAACTTGTCGCACAGCGCCCTCTACCTTGGCAAAAATCTCAAGCCAAACTAACCCCTGGACGGGTAGCTCAATCCTTTGGGAGCATTTTAGCTCTGTTAGGTACACCTGCTCGTCCTCCCAAACTTCGAGGTAAATCTCCTGGTTGGATTAGAGGGCGCAAGCGACGACCTAGAATTAGATATCCCACGGTCAAAAAAGGGTTTTCTCGCCCCATAAAAACCGCCACCAAGTCCCCTTAATCAGAAATTTTCCCTCGCTCATTTTTGAGTGCATTCAATCTAGAGTAATGCACTTCTTTATTCTGTCTTAGTCTAAACTCCAGTCATAAGATAGAAATAGAGAAAATTTTAGAAGAAAACAGAGAAGAAATAGAAGCTGGAAGACTTGTGGTATATATGATCGATGAATGTCATCTACTTTGGGGAGATGTCTGTGGATATGTTTGGGGAAAGACTCAGATAAGAGTAGAAGTACCCATGACAAATCAGAGAGAAAGGCAAACATATTTTGGCGCTCTCAATTATCAAACAAAACAATTTTTTGTGCAAGAATATGAAGCCGGAAATTCAGCAAATACAGTTTTGTTTGTAAAATACCTTCAAAGTCTAAATAAAGGAGCGAGAATTTTGATATTTTGGGATGGGGCAAGTTATCATAAATATGGAGAAATGCGAGATTATCTGGGTCTGGTTAATCAAGATTTAGAAAAATCTGAATGGTCGATCAGATGTGAATTATTTGCTCCTAATGCACCTGAACAAAACCCTGTAGAAGATATTTGGCTGGTCTGGCAAAAATTTTCTGATAAAGCATTGGTATCTCTGTAAAAGTTTCCCACTTGTTAAAAAACTATTTATGCTTGTAACTCATTGTCAAAGATTTAACTTCCCAAGTTAAATATGTATGGCTTGTTTGATATAAAGCCTAAGTTAATACCAACTTAATGAGGATTGGTGAAGCCAGATATTTTACAATTGATTTAGGATTGCTATACATAGAAAATCATTTAGGATTGCTATATTCCCCCAGTTCGGTAGCTGGACAACCATCTTCGTATTGTGGTACGATGCTTACCTAAACGCACCGCAGCAGACAATACACTATCCACTGTTTTGGTTTTGAGCCAATACAGAATCAGCAGTTTTTTGTGGCGCACAGCATCTTTCTATCGGCACAGCAAAGTTTTCAGTTCTGCTGCGGTTTCTCGAATTACAATCTTAACAACTCCTGACATTCTTTTGACCTCTATTTGCCTACTAAATTGCAAAATGCACTTATACTAACTGTAGCACTATTTTATGAAATTGGTATAACGCATCTATGATTGATAGAATAATAGCAGTTGCCCTCAATTTAATAAATCCTCAGCATTTAAGAAATTGGGAAAGCTAACTGTTGCTATTGTACCTCATAACATCGGAAAACGCTGTATTTCGCCTTCGAGGCAAATTTAGCGGCTCATAACTTTGCTCGATTATTGAGAAACTGTAAAACTCAAGGCTACACAATCAACCTAATTTACTTCTGGCTGCAATCTCCAGAAATGGCAATTGAACGGGTGCAACCCTGGGTTGAAAGTAGCGGACTTTCTATTCCCGAAATCGAGATAATTTCTCTCATATTGCTTTTCAGATAAATCCACCCTGGTTTTTTCAAATAAGCCCGTGAAGCGCAGCTATCCCGTAGGGCATCGCCTTACGTCTAACCGAAGTCATCAAATAACCAATAACAAATAACAAATAACCAAACTATTGTCAACAGTATTTTTTCGGAAATAACATTGAAGGTTAAATAAAAATTGCTAGCTAAGATTGGCGAATTATAGCACTTTGTTCAAAGTATTTGAAAATGCTAAGTTAATTAAAGATTTTATGAATGTGACGCATAAGTCTTTACATTGTCGATCGCAATTTTGTTATTGTATTAGAAAGTTTCATTCGAGCGACTGAATTTTTGTACTCCAGTCCTACCCCTAAACAGAACGGCAGTTTCCACAATGAGAATTTTAGTCACAGGCGGTGCGGGTTTTCTCGGTTCCCACCTAATCGATCGCTTAATGGCCCAAGGACATGAGGTAGTCTGCCTGGATAATTTTTACACCGGTACTAAACGCAATATCCTCAAATGGCTGGATAACCCATACTTTGAGCTGATCCGCCACGACATCACGGAACCGATTCGGTTAGAAGTAGATCAGATTTACCATCTGGCTTGCCCCGCTTCGCCAATACACTATCAGTACAACCCTGTCAAGACAATTAAAACAAACGTCATCGGCACGATGAATATGTTGGGATTGGCCAAACGGGTAAAAGCAAGATTTTTTCTCGCTTCCACTTCCGAAGTGTACGGAGATCCTGACGTACATCCACAAACAGAAGATTATCGCGGCAACGTTAATTGTATCGGGATCAGATCGTGTTACGACGAAGGGAAGCGAGTAGCTGAAACCTTATCTTTTGATTACCACCGTCAAAATGGGGTAGACATTCGAGTTGTGCGAATCTTCAATACCTACGGCCCCCGGATGTTGGAAAATGACGGCAGAGTAGTGAGCAATTTTATTGCTCAAGCTTTGCGGAATCAACCGCTGACAGTATACGGCGACGGTTCCCAAACACGGAGTTTTTGCTACGTTTCTGATTTGGTGGAAGGATTTATTCGTTTGATGAATAGCGACCAAATCGGGCCGATGAATTTGGGGAATCCCGGCGAATACACTATTTTGGAACTTGCAGAAAAAATTCAAAATATGATTAATCCAGGGGCAGAAATTATCTTTAAACCGCTGCCGGAAGACGATCCAAAACAGCGACAACCCGATATTACTCGTGCTAAAACTTGGTTGGGGTGGGAGCCAACTGTGCCGCTGGATAAAGGTTTAGAGTTGACTGTGAAAGATTTTCGCGATCGCATTGAGGGAAACCAAAAGTAGAGACTGGGAGAGGGGGAGACTGGGAGACTGGGGGAGCGAAAAAATCTTCCTTATTCCCAATTCCCAATTCCCAATTCCCGATTCCCAATTCCTACCTGATTTATTTACTAGCTTTGAGGAGATTTCTATGCAAGTTTGTGTTATCGGTACAGGATATGTTGGCTTAGTCACCGGCACTTGTTTGGCTCACATCGGCCACCACGTGATTTGCGTAGACAACAACGAAGAAAAAGTTAAATTAATGAAGTCTGGACAGTCGCCTATTTTTGAGCCCGGACTGTCTGAATTAATGTCCTCTGCATCTGCGGCGGGCAATCTAGAATTTACTTCGGATTTAGCAGCAGGAGTCTCTCACGGGGATATTTTGTTTATTGCCGTGGGGACGCCTCCTTTGCCTACTGGGGAAAGCGATACTCGCTACGTGGAAGCGGTTGCTCGTGGAATTGGAGCTCACCTCGACGGCGATTACAAAGTCATTGTCAATAAATCTACGGTGCCGATAGGTTCCGGGGACTGGGTGCGGAGGATTGTCCTCGACGGTTTGGCGGAACGTCAAAAAGCTCAAACCAATGATGCGGCGGCTACGGGTGAGGAAGTAGCAGCAAAAAAAGGTGTGGTATTTGATGTGGTTAGCAACCCGGAGTTTTTGCGGGAGGGCTGTGCTGTTTTCGATACTTTTAATCCCGATCGCATTGTTCTCGGCAGCAACTCTCGGCGGGCTATGGATATGATGCTACAGTTATACCGGCCGATTGTCGATCGCAAGTTTGCAGAAAATCCGTCTTTGCCGGAGGTTCCTGTGGTGATGACTGATATCAGTTCAGCGGAGATGATTAAGTACGCAGCTAATGCTTTTTTGGCTACGAAGATTAGCTTTATTAATGAAGTTGCTAATATTTGCGATCGCGTCGGTGCAGATATAACCCAAATAGCGAAAGGTATCGGTTTAGATTCGCGGATTGGTGGCAAGTTTCTGCAAGCTGGCATTGGTTGGGGCGGTTCTTGTTTCCCGAAAGATGTCTCAGCTTTAGTTCACACTGCTGAGGATTACGGTTACGAGGCGCATTTGCTGAAAGCGGCAGTGGAAGTAAACGAACGCCAGCGGTTGATTGCTATTGAAAAGTTGCAGCACGTTTTGAAGATTCTCAAAGGTAAAACAGTCGGACTTTTAGGTTTGACTTTTAAGCCGGATACTGACGATTTGCGGGATGCTCCTTCGCTGAATTTAATCGAGAGTTTGAACCGATTGGGAGCGAAAGTTAAAGCTTACGATCCGATTGTTTCTCAAACTGGGATGCGTCACGGTTTGTCGGGAGTTTTGGTAGAAACTGACCCGGAAAGGTTGGCCGACGGTTGCGATGCTTTGGTGTTGGTGACTGACTGGGAACAGTTTCGCAATTTAGATTACGATAAAATGGCGAAGTTGATGAATCATCCGGTGATGATTGACGGTCGCAATTTCTTAGATAAGAAGGCTTTAGAAGTGGCTGGTTTCCAATATGTGGGAATTGGAAGGTAAAGAAGAGTTTTGATCGAAACCTCTATCCCGTAGGGTGCGCCGAAGCGCACCTTACAAACGAGCATTTCTACGCCGTAGGATGCGCCGAAAAACACATTACAATTGTTGGCTACCAACAATTGCGGGTTGAGCCGCGCCGCGTGCTTTAAAAATTTTCCATCAATGTTTTTTCTTGAGCGTAAACATCTCGTAGCTGTTGCAGCGCTGAGGGAGCAATTACCGATTTAACTGTAGCGACTAATTTACCCCACTCAAGCAAGCTGTCAACTGAAACAGCCGTTTTGAAGTTGTACGTATAGAATTTAGTCCAAAATTCTGGTGCTTGTGTCCGTTTCCAGCGTTTGTACCACGCGACAAAATCTTGAGCGCAGGGCGGTTTTACTTCTAAGATTGGGGGGAAATCGGCGTAGCTGACAAATCGACTGAGGCCTTTGGCATGAACGTACACCACGTTGTGACAGCATTCGATCCGATATATCTGTTCGGGTGATATGTTGAACAGGAGTGCCACTGTTTCTTCGGTGACAAATCTCGATCGCGGATTGACGATCGACGATTTGTGAATAATTTTTGATGCGCCGATCGCTGACGCTCTTAACTGATTTTCTGATATCATTGTAGTTGCATCTGGTGGTGGTAGATAAATCTATCTCTGCTAAGTGCGATCGACAGAAATTATCTGTCGGGATTAATTTTAACTGGCGATCGTCTTTAGTTTGCAGACCGGGGGCGATCGCTTTTTGATATATTATACTAAATCCAAAATTTTGTAAATAGTGAATATGAGCAAAGGCTTAGTCAGATTGCGGGTTCGAGAGTTGGCTGCCGAGAAGGGATGGACGCTCAAGGAGGTTGCGGAGCGATCGGGCGTGGGCTACAGTACCATTAGCAATTATGCCCGTTCTCAGGGTATGGCAATGGTTGACTTTGCAGCAGTCCACAAGCTGGCTCGCACCTTTGATGTGATGATTGAGGATTTCGTGGTAATCCTAGAAAAATAGTTGAACGTTTTACCTAAATTCAATGTTTTAGCGATCGACCTTTGATGTGATGATCGAAGTTTGGATGTAATGATTTCAGCATAGGTCGATCGCCCGCAACCAAACTCGATCGCCTATCATTGAAATAACCCGCTTGGAGCCTGAAATTAGGAGAACCGTCAAATGTCAGATCCGATTACCTTGGGCTTGCTTTTCACAGTCGCTTGGCAAGGCATTTTGGGAAGTCAAGTCAATGATGCACTCAATCATGCTTGTTTGACGGGAATAAAAAAAAATTCACGAAACGGAAAAATTGTCAATCACGATTTAGAAAAAGCGCTGAAAACTTCTTTCCTGAAAGCTCAGCAACAAATCGCCTCAGAATGCAAACAGGAAATCGAGCCCAAAAATGCGGCTAACCGAGAGAGTTTTGCCTATTCGCTGCAAGACAGGCGGCGGAATTTTGATTGGTTGAAACGAAAGCTCGAAAAGCTGAAATTAGAATTAGAACAAGTCGATAAAGAAACAGTCCCGTCTGGAATTCGCATTACAGGATTAGATGAGATAGAATTGCTGCTGACTGCCGCAGATGAGTTAAAGCAGAATCAGGTTGAAGAAGTCAAGCCAAAACTGCTAGAAGTCGCCCTAGAAAATTGCGATGTCGCATCCTACAAAACTAAGTTAGAGCAAGAATTGTTCGCCTTGGTATCTGCATACTTTGCTCAGGAAATTAAGGAAAATGACAAGCTTTTTAAGATTTTTACAGGGCAGAGTTTAACGCGGATCGACAGCACAACTCAAGAGATGCACGCTTGGCTTGAGGAGATAGTTGAAAACAGCCGGATTGTTTATCAACCTATTGATTGGCAAGCTATTTGCAAGCAGATTTTAGACGAGAAAGAACAGCAGCGACTTAGTAGCAATCGGCTAACTTTTGGCAACCATCAAATAGATGATGTTTATGTGCCGCTGGGATTGGTGGAACGGCAGAAAGTGACTCAGCGACGCGAGGAGGTTGGGGCTAAGGAAGGTTTAAATTTTTACCGGATAAAACAAATTACTCAAGGGTTTGAACACAGGGAGTTTCTTGAGCAAGTAATCCAGCAAGGAAATAGCCCTAAAAGCAAGGGGAAGCGGTTAGGAATTATTGGGGAACCGGGGGCGGGAAAAACAACGCTGTTGCGGCAGATTGCGAATTGGGTAGGGGCTGAAATTTCCGAGGCGATTGTAATTTGGGTATCCTTGGCGGATTTGCAGGGGAAGGAATTAGAGCCGTATTTATTTGAGAATTGGCTGTTGGCGGCTATTAAGAGAATTGGGAAGGCTGAGGCGACTGCGGAAATTAAGGATGATTTTTTAGCACAGTTTAATGCTGAGCGCGTTTGGTTGGTATTGGATGGGGCGGATGAGATGGCTGTCGGAGATGAAAATCCTTTGGCGGAAATTCAGCGACAAATTAGAACTGGCGGCTGTATTCAAAAGGCGCGAATTGTGCTAAGTTGTCGGCAGAATGTTTGGGATGCGATCGGCTCTGCGTTGGATACTTTTGATACTTATCGTACTCTGGAGTTTTCCTATCCCGAACAGGTGGAAATGTTTATCGATAAATGGTTTGGAACCCCCCCTAACCCCCGGTTTGGAACCCCCCCTAACCCCCCCTTGCTAAGGGGGGGGACAAGAGAAGATGGGGAGCAGACAAGAGAAGATGAAATTCTTGCTCCCCCCTTACCAAGTGGGGCTGGGGGGGTGCTTTCTCAACAGCTACGGGAAGCATTAGCAGCAACAGGAAAAGAGCGAATCCGAGATTTAGTGAAAAATCCCCTGAGATGTTCGTTATTGTGCGGCACTTGGCAGTCGTTGGATGGGGAGTTGCCGGATACTAAGGCTAAGCTTTATCGGCTATTTGTGACTACTTTGTATCAGTGCAAAAAACCGCGCCTGAATTTGATTCAGCAGCAGGAATTGAATGCGGCTTTGGGGAAATTGGCACTTTCAGGGATGTTAAATGAAACGTCGCGGTTTCAGTTGCGAGAAAGTGTGGGATATCGGGTGATGGGTGCATCGCAGTTTGAGTTAGCTTGTCGTTTGGGTTGGCTGAATTTAGTGGCGAGGGATGCGGAGACGGCGGAGGGGATTTATGCTTTTTACCATCCGACGTTTCAGGAATATTTTGCGGCGTTGGCGGTTGAGGATTGGCACTTTTTCTTGAATCATATTCCTAAGAATCCGCAACATCCTGATGCTAGGTATCGCATTTTTGAGAAGCAGTGGAAAGAGGTTATTTTGCTGTGGTTGGGGCGTGAGGATGTAGGGAAGGAGGAGAAGGAAGCGTTTATTAAAGCGTTGGTTAAGTTTAAGGTTGGGTGGGATAAATTTTATGGATATCGGGCATATTTTCTAGCGGCTGCGGGGATTGCTGAGTTTAAAGATTGTAGTCTTGCTGATGAGATTGTGTCGCAGATTGTTATTTGGGGATTTGGTTATTTTAATAAGCAAAAACAGGATTGGCGGACATTTCTCGATCCAATTGTTGATAGAGCAAAGGAAGTTCTGAAAGAGACGGATCGGGAAAAGGCGGGTTCCGCTTTAGTCGAGTTGATCCGCAATTCAGGTGATGAATATACCCGGAGGCGAGCGACAAAAAGCTTAGGGGAAATAGGCAAATATAACCCAGAAACTATCTCCGCTTTAGTCGAAGTAATCGGTACTTCTCAGGATGAACATACCCGGTGTGTAGCGGCAGAGAGCTTAGGGAAAATAGAAAAAAACAACCCAGTTGCGATCGCCACTTTAGTCGAGTTACTCCACAAGTCAGTTGAGAAAAAGACCGAGAAGCGAGTGGCATATAGCTTAGGGAAAATAGGCAAAGATAGCCCCGAAGCGATTGCAGCTTTAGTAGAACTAATCCGCAATTCAGTTGATAACCATTTCTACCCGCATTTCTCTCGGCATAACGTACCTAGCTGTATAATATTGGCATATAGCTTAGTGAAAATAGGGAAAAATAATCCAGTTGCGATCGCCGCTTTAGTCGAGTTAATTCGCACTTCAGATCATAAAGTTACCCAAGAGCGAGCGGCAGAAATTTTAGGTAGGATAGACAAAGATAACCCGGTAGCGATCGAAACTTTATTGGAGTCAATCCGCAACTACCGTCCTAAAGATACTCGTTATCAAGCAGCAGAAAAATTAGCAAGAATCGGCAAAAATAACCCATTTGCGATCTCCGCTTTAGTCGAGTTAATTCGCACTTCACGTCGTAATAAAGTTACCCGGTGGCGAGCGGCAGAATGCTTAGGGAAAATAGATAAAGATAACCCAGTTGCAATCAGCGCTTTAGTCGAGTTAACCCGCAATTCCAATGAAAGGACCCGGTGGTCAGCGGCAGATAGCTTAGGTAAAATAGGCAAAGATAACCCAGTGGCGATCGCCGCTTTAGTCGAGTTAATCCGCAATTCCGGTGCTGAAAGTACCCGGTGTCAAGCAATAAAAAGCTTAGGGGCAATAGGCAAAAATAACCTAGAGGCAATCTCTGCTTTAGTCGAGTTGCTCGGTACTTCTCAAGGTGAATATACCCGGAGCATAGCGGCAGAATGCTTAGGAAAAATAGACAACAATAACCCAGTTACACTCTCCGCTTTAGTCGAGTTGCTCGGTACTTCTTATAATATGTATCTAAATCTATCGGAATTAGTAAATAAATTAGAGAAAATAGGCAAAAATAACCCAGTTGCGATCTCCGCTTTAGTGGAGTTGCTCGGTACTTCTCAGAATCCATATACCGGGTTTATAGCGACAGAATGCTTAGGGGCAATAGGCAAAGATAACCCAGTGGCGAGCGCCGGTTTAGTCGAGTTAATCCGCCGCAATTCAGGTAATGAAGATATCCGGTGTCGATTGGCAGAATGCTTAGGTAAAATAGACAAAAATCACCCAGTGGCGAGCGCCACCTTAGTCGAGTTAATCCGCAATTCAGGTAATGCAGATACCCGGTGTCGAGCGGCATCTAGCTTAGGGAAAATAGAGAAATATCACCCAGTTGCGCTCGCGACTTTAATAGAGTTGATTCCTAGTTATCACCCTGAATATTCTATTTTTGACCCGGCAGATAGCTTACTGAAAATTATGAAAGGTAAACACTTCGCCACCGCAGTCTCAGGTTTGAAAAATCGCCTAACTTCGGAAATATACAAAAATGATTTGGGTCGGAATGAAAGATGTCACGAAGTCATCTGGGAGTGTGCCGAAAATATGACTTACCCAGAATTTTATCAAGCATGGCACGCTTAACCCACCGCTGGAATTGCCGTTAACAGGTTTTCCGCCAAATCAAGAGGACTTGCTGAATGCGGTACAGAATTGGATTGGGGCGAGGGGATAAGTCGCACATCCAGGGGCCGGACTTAGGCTGAGCCGTTTCCCTACAGGTATTACAAAAACGCGCGATCGACCAAAAGCAGATGCGAATAAATCCTTTAACCTACAATACTATTTTTAGAGATGCCATCACCGAGCCTCCGAAAGACTCCCCCAAACCATGCCCAAGCCAAAAAAGACCCCCGCCAAAACCTACACTGAAATCAACCTCAGCGATCCTCAATATTACTTCAACCGAGAACAAAGCTGGCTAGAATTCAACAACCGCGTGCTCCACGAAGCCCTCGACCCCCGCACGCCCCTCCTAGAAAGGCTCAAATTTCTCGCTATTTTTAGCTCCAACCTAGACGAATATTTTATGGTGCGCGTAGGCGCCCTCAAACAGCAAGTACACGCAAAAGTCAGCAAATTGACCTCCGACGGCAGCACGCCTCAACAACAGCTAGATGCCCTTAACAAGCGGCTTTTGCCGATGGTTTCTCAGCAACACGCCTATTTTGAGCAAACCCTGCGGCCGAAACTAGCAGCAAGCGAAATCTACATTCTCGACTACATTGACCTCAATCAAGAACAGCGCAATTACTTGCACCGCTACTTCAAGGAACAAGTATTTCCCGTACTCACTCCCCTAGCAGTTGACCCCAGCCACCCATTCCCCTACCTTTCCAATCTCAGCCTCAATTTAGCAGTAGTAGTCAGAGACCCGGACACGCGCGAAGAATTGTTTGCCCGCGTCAAAGTACCGCAGGTTTTGCCGAGGTTTTTGCCGCTGCCGGGGGATTTGCAGTGGCAGCAGAGGGGCAAATCTCCAGTTTGGACTGGCGTGCCCCTAGAACAGGTGATTGCCCACAATTTAGAAGCTTTGTTTCCGGGGATGGACGTGGAGGAATATCACCCGTTCCGCATTACTCGCAATTCCGATTTGACGGTGGAAGAAGATGAGGCAGAGGATTTGCTGCTGGCAATAGAACAGGAACTCCGCAAGCGCAGGTTTGGAGGTTCTGCGGTGCGGATGGAAATTCAAGCGACTATGCCGCCTGCGCTGCGAGATATGCTGATTGAGGAGCTGGATCTCGGCGAGCAAGATGTTTACGTCGTAGAGGGGCTGCTAGGCCTCAAGGATTTGATGTCTTTTGTAGGGCTGCCAGTGCCGGAACTGAAAGACCCGCCTTGGACTCCGGTTGTGCCACCGCGCTTGCGGAACTTGGAATCGGCAAGGATTTTAGAGAAATCGATGTTGGATGCTGAGGATGGTCAGGATATTTTCACCGCCATCCGCCAGGGGGATTTGATGCTGCACCATCCCTATCACTCGTTTGCGGCGACGGTACAGCGGTTTATTACTGAGGCGGCGCACGATCGCTCCGTGTTAGCGATTAAGATGACTTTATACCGCACTTCTGGAGATTCGCCGATCGTCAGCGCCTTAATTCAAGCAGCGGAAAACGGCAAGCAGGTAGCCGTTTTAGTAGAGCTCAAAGCTAGGTTTGACGAAGAAAATAATATTAATTGGGCTCGCAAGTTAGAACAAGCTGGAGTCCACGTAGTTTACGGTTTGGTGGGACTCAAAACCCACACCAAGATTGTTATGGTAGTGCGTCGCGAGGATGGGTACATCCGCCGCTACGTCCACATCGGCACCGGCAATTACAATCCCAAAACAGCCGGACTTTATACCGATGTGGGTTTGTTGAGTTGTCGCGAGGATTTGGGCTCTGATTTGACGGATTTGTTTAATTATTTGACTGGTTATTCGCGGCAGGTATCTTATCGCAAATTATTGGTGGCACCGGTCAATATGCGCGATCGATTTTTAGCTTTAATTCGGCGCGAGGTCGAATTCTGCCGCTTGCAGGCCGAAGGCGGCACCGGTAGCTGCGGCCGCATTGTCGCTAAAATGAACGCTTTAGTTGACCCTCAAATCATTGTTGCTTTGTACGAAGCTTCGCAAGCGGGAGTTAAAATTGATTTGATTATTCGGGGGATTTGCTGTTTGCGTCCCGGCGTTGAAGGTGTTAGCGAAAATATCCGAGTTATCAGTATTATCGGCCGCTTTTTAGAGCATTCTCGGATGTTTTATTTTTTCAACGGTGGCGACGAAGAGGTGTATATTGGTTCTGCTGACTGGATGCAGCGCAATCTCACAAGAAGGGTTGAGGCGATAGTTCAGGTGGAAGACCCGACAATTGCCAAGGAATTGCAAGAAATTTTGGGGGTAATGCTGGCTGACAACCGCCAAGCTTGGGATTTGCAGCCGGGAGGACACTACTCTCAGCGGCGGCCGCCTGCTAATTGCCCGGAAGTGAGCTCTCAACAAATTTTGATGGATATGGTGATGAATTAGTCAGTTGTTATTAGTCAGTAGTCATTAGTCATTAGTCAAATTTGCAGTGAGCAGTTGTCGGTTCTTGTTAGCTATCAAGCTGTACAGCATTTAATTTTAACTTTTTGGGCTGGGTCTCCGGCCCACCCCACAAGATTTTTAGTAGCATAACTATCCAAATTAAATGCGCGACAACTAATAACCACTGACAACTGACAACTGACAACTGACTAATGACTACTTAACTGTTAAAAGTCCGCTTGAATTCTTCTAAGAGATCGTCAATTTCTTCGATCGCCTGACTCACATCTATTCTCAGGGCTCCCAAGTCCGATCGATCTAACAGCCGCACGAGGGATTCCCGCTTGCTCTCGATCTCTGCTACGCGCTCTTTGATTGTTTGTGCATCCATGGTTTTTTGCCTTTGCTACTATTAACAAAAATATTTGACATTCCCCTCTGCGAACAGACGGAGATGCTTAATTCACCGACCTACCTTTTTGGGCAACTCCCTCACTATTTTTATATGGGAAGTGATGAACCTGCTCTGGGTTTTTGAGTCTGTGTTATAGTTTGATTGTACATCAAAACCTCAGCCAAACTTCAACCAAATTTTAGCGCAAAAAAGGCGGACGTTTGGTATCTGCGGGTTTATTTTTCATCATTCCAGCTAAAAATCGTTTCAAGGCCTTCTCCCGGTTTTTCATAAAAGCAGCCCAAAATCCCGGTTGATATTCATCCATTGTCTTGGCTAGGGCCCAGACATCGATCGCTAAGATATTATAAAGCCTTTCATCTTCGCGTTTGAGCGAGTTAATCTGCTCCAGAACCGACTTGTTTGCTCCAGCAGTTTGTTTGTCTTCGTCTTTAATCATGTCCGAAAAATGGTTGAAAGGGCAAGAGTGTCGATCGCGATCGCCACTCTGTATACTTTGATGATACTGCCGATCTCGATTGCCTTCTAAAACCAACGCCGCGCAATTAACACGGATATTTACCGATGGCGCGCCCGGGCGAGTCCGGCTGGATAAGCTTCTGAAGCTAGAGACAAGACTGTGGATGCACACCGTTCCCGCGCTCATAGATGCTAGCAGTTTTTGCAGGTCTTTTGGCAAAAAAACTAAATTTATTCAAGACTTTTTGACAGATAATAATTAAAGTATATTGTTGATTCCAGCTAACTACCTCACTAATATGTTACGTAAAATTTCTTTAGCAAACCTAGCCTTAGTTGTGGGCGGTATTATAGCAGCAGTCGGGTTCACAGCCTACTTCACAGACCAACCTACCCTGAACCTAGCCGGTTTTTTTTATGGCATTCCACTGTTGCTGGGAGGTTTGGCGCTGAAAGCCGCCGAACTCGAACCGGTGGAGTTCACTGAACCGACTTCTCCCGAAGTTCTTCTCCTGCGAGAAAGTCAGGCCACAGATACTCAAAACCAAGTCCGCAAAGATATCACCCGATTTCGCTACGGCCAACCCGCGCACTTAGATGATGCTTTGGAGCGTCTGGGCTTGGCCCCAACAGACGAGGAACGGCCCCTCCTGCAAGGGTTGCGGGAAGTTGATGTGGATGGTGCTTATGGGTTAATTTTAGAGTTTTATTCGCCGTTAATGCCGATCGACCTCTGGGAAGAAAAGCAAGACAAAATAGCTACTTTTTTTGGGCCAGGTTTGCGCGCACAAGTAAGTAAAAAGGCGGAGGACAAAATTGAATTGGCTCTAATTAAAAATACTCAAGCTTAAAGTAGTTTTAAGTTTGGAGTTCGTGAATTTTGAAGCCGCCAATTAATAATTAATCCTGCATCACCTCAGATACTGATTTTGGCGGCAGCTTGAAACCTGTCGCTATCAACAAAAGCTCAATCTGCAATTGGGCGATCGCGCAAATTAGATTTTCCTTAATTACAATAGTGTTTGAGGATCGATCGGCAATCTTAAATCTGGAGAAGCACAAATGGTTTCGTCCCAAAGCAGGATAGGTATTATCGGCGCAGGAACATCAGGAGCTTATCTGGCAATTCTGCTGATTCAACAAGGGTTTCAAGTGGACTTGTTTGAAAAAGCCCCTTATCCGCGCACCGATGGCTGCGGTATCCTGATCGTACAAGCAGGTATGGAAGCGCTCGATCGCGGAAACCATCAAGTCACCCAAAAAATTATCAACTCAGGCGATCCGGTTAAATTATTCGAGTTTCGCAACCTCCGTGGCGGTGTCATCAATTCTGAACCCGTTATCTATGAAGAAAATGAACTCCCAGGAATGCTGGTACACCGCAAAGCTATTCTAGAAGCACTCCTCGACGAGTTACCCCCTGAGTGTATTCATTTTAATGCGGAAGTAGCATCGATCGCCCAAACCGATCACAGTGCGATCGCCCACTTTAAAGATGGCAGTAAATGGGAAGGCGATCTTTTAATTGGTGCCGATGGAATCGTCTCAAAAGTTCGTCAGTATATAGTTCCAAATGTTGAACTATTCTATTTAGGCGATATCGTCTGGCGAGGAATTGTCGAAGATAGCAGCTTCTGTCCCGAAGGAAACTTTTTTGTTTACGTGCGCGGTAGGGGAATTTATGCCAACTTCTTTCACATTGGCGGAGGTCGCACCCATTGGGGTTTCTTTATCGAAAAAGAGCGGCAAGACTCGGAAGTAGGAAAACTTCAACCCAATGATATCGCCATTCCTCCCCAAGAACTAGCAAAACTCCCAGAGGATGCGCGAAAAGTGATTGAATCAACCCCTTTGGAAAATATTGTCTGTCGTTTTTCCTATGATATTGACCCCTTACCAAAAATCTATGATGGTCGTGTGATCTTAATTGGAGATGCGGCCCACGCGAAAAGTTCCACACGCGCTAGAGGTATGACTTCCGGTTGGGAAGATGGTCTGTCTTTAGCCCAACATCTCACTGACAGTGCTAACATTGCCGAAGCGCTGGAAAATTTTCAAGCTGAAAGATTACCTATTGTCCACGAATATCAACGCACTAGCCGCGAAATGAGTTTGAAAATAGGTCGCCGTTAGAAATAGAGAATAGAGCAATCCCCATGTCGGCAAATATATTTTCCTCTCCTGATTTAGACAAAGTTCCTGAAATTTTCACCCGTCATCTTGGTACGTGGAAAGGCGAGTATATTAAGACTGATACTCGCGGACATTTTACTCGCAGCTTTTTTGGTAGTTTTAGCATCTCGATTGAGGGAAGTCACTACCGACAAGTTAATAATTATGAATACTCAGACGGTTCTCGCCTCCAGCTAAATTTTCAAGGGGAATTTGAAAATCGGATTCTGAAATTGTTTTCTAGCAGTTATTCTGATTTTTCGGCAATTGCGTGGGATGCGGGCCAGGAGGTTATTTGCTTTCGAGCAACTAAAACTCAGGATGACGCACTGATTACTTTTATGGAAACAATGACATTACTCAGCGAAAATCACCGAGTTCGCAGCACTCAAGCTTTTAAAGATGGCGTTTTTGATGGCATCTCATTTATTGAGGAAATGCGTGTATAACTAAGCCCGCATAAAAAAATACCCAGATTGCCGACTTCTTTAAAAAGTCGGCAATCTAACATATCTTGCGTTTTCAAGAACTAATTAATCAGCATTAACAAATAAGCGAGAACGAGTAATAAAACGCTCTCCATCCGGCCCTTCCAGGGAAAAATCGCTGCCTCCGGGTCCCGATGCCACATCTATAATTAACTGCGTGTGCTGCCAATTTTTGTATTGCTGCGCTGCAATATAAAACGGACAACCGCCTATTTCGCCGAGTAATACGTCACCATCACCAATTATCAATTCCCCGTTGGGAAAGCACATGGGGGAACTACCGTCGCAGCAGCCGCCGGATTGGTGAAACATCAATTCTCCGTGTTGAGTTTTGAGATGGCTAATTAATTTTAAAGCAGCTTCTGTCGCGGTGACTTTTGCGATCGTTTCCATTGCAGTCTCTTTGTGTAGCAATTTTATTTCGTTTTTGAATGAGATTTTTTTTTAAATGAACCGCAGAGGGCGCAGAGAAGGAGAGGAAAGAGAGAAAGAAGGAGTTCACGAATCATTGAAGTTTGTCCTTCTTCCTTTTTCCTTCCCAATGACTAAAACCTTAGAAAAAGCCTAAAGCTTTGGGGCTGTAACTTACCAACAAATTCTTGGTTTGCTGGTAGTGATCCAACATCATTTTGTGATTTTCGCGACCTATTCCCGATGATTTGTAGCCGCCGAATGCTGCGTGGGCCGGATAGAGGTGATAGCAGTTTGTCCACACGCGGCCTGCTTGAACGGCGCGGCCCATGCGGTAAGCGGTGTTGATGTCGCGAGTCCAAACTCCTGCACCTAAACCGTAGAGAGTATCGTTGGCAATTTCTAATGCTTCCGCTTCGTCTTTGAAGGTAGTGACTGCTAATACTGGGCCGAAGATTTCTTCTTGGAAAATTCGCATTTTGTTGTTTCCTTTGAAGACTGTTGGCTGGAAATAATAGCCGTCTTGCAAGTCGCCGGATAAGATATTTCTTTCGCCACCAATGAGACATTCTGCGCCTTCGGCGTGACCGATTTTGACATATTCGGCGATTTTTTCCATCTGGTTGATGGAGACTTGCGCGCCGAGGGCGGTTGTCGGATCTAAGGGGTTGTCTTGTTTGATTTGGCGGATGCGATCGATCGCCCTTTCCATGAATCGATCGTAGATTGACTCCTGAATTAAGGCGCGGGAGGGACAGGTGCACACTTCGCCTTGATTGAAGGCAAACATGACTAATCCTTCGACTGCTTTGTCGAGAAATTCGTCGTCTTGGGCGCAGACATCTTCAAAGAAAATGTTGGGGGATTTGCCGCCTAATTCTAGGGTGACGGGGATGACATTTTGGGAGGCGTATTGCATGATTAGCCTGCCGGTGGTGGTTTCGCCGGTGAAGGCGACTTTGGCAATCCGGGGACTGGTGGCGAGGGTTTTGCCGATTTCGGCGCCGGGCCCGTTAATGACGTTGATTACGCCCTCTGGTACTAAGTCGGCGATGATTTCCATCAGTACCAAGATTGAGGCGGGGGTGGGGCCTGCTGGTTTGAGGACGACGCAGTTGCCGGCGGCGAGGGCTGGGGCGAGTTTCCAGGCGGCCATTAATATCGGGAAGTTCCAGGGGATGATTTGTCCGATGACGCCTAGGGGTTCGTGGAAGTGGTAGGCGACGGTGGTTCCGTCGAGTTCGCCGATCGAGCCTTCTTGAGCTCGGATGCAGCTTGCGAAGTAGCGGAAATGGTCGATCGCCAGCGGTATGTCTGCGAGGCGGGTTTCGCGAATTGGTTTGCCATTTTCCCAGGTTTCGGCGATGGCGAGGCGATCGAGGTTTTCTTCGATGCGATCGGCAATTTTGTGTAAAACCCGCGCCCTATCGGCTGGGGAAGTCTTGCCCCACTTGTCTTTCGCAGCGTGGGCGGCATCCAGTGCCAATTCTACATCTTCGGCGCTCGATCGGGGGATTTGACAAATTGATTTTCCTGTAATTGGAGAAAGGTTTTCCGAGTATTTCCCTTTCACCGGTGGCACCCACTTGCCGCCGATAAAGTTGTCGTAGCGAGTTTGAAAAATCGACAGACTGCCGGATTGAACAGGTGCTGCTACTACCATTTTATTACCTGATTAAAATTTGTTTTCGCGGACGCTTGAAATCTCTTGAATATCAACTATCGTCTATTCTCTGGCACTTTTGTTATTTAATATACAAAATTTTACATTTTTCAACTATTTGAAATCAACGTTTTTGCTAGGTTTCGGGGTCGAGCGGGTGGTTAATCAGATTTTTTTAATTAACCGCAGAGTCCGCAAAAGAAGAGAAGAACGAGAGCAGAAAAAGAGCTTTTTACTAATTATTTAAATATGCTAAAATATAGATATAAACTTGGCAACTTCTCAAAAGTACCAATCAAATGCCTGCCTTAAATAGCGTTGTTTTTTCTTCCGATATTGAGCCTGAGTCAAAGCATTTAGACGCTGCTAAAATCCGCTGGTTTCAACGCCGGCTGAAGGCTTGGGGAAAGCGCAATTGTCGCGATTTTCCTTGGCGGCGTACCTGCGACCCCTACGCGATTTTAGTGGCTGAGTTCCTGCTGCAAAAAACTACTGCCGCTACAGTGGCTCCGATTTATCAAGAATTTGTCGATCGATATCCGACTCTCTCCGATCTAGCGATCGCGCCTGCGGAGGAAGTTGCTAGCTTGTTGCAGCCTTTGGGTCTTTTTTTTCGGGCGCAAAAGCTGCGGGAATCGGTGCTGGTTATCCTAGAAAATTATCAGGGAAATGTTCCCCGCACGGAAGCTCAGTTGCTGCAACTTCCCGGAGTTGGCAAGTACATTGCGAGATCGGTTTGCGCTAATGCTTTCGGACAGCCAAAAGCGGTGCTCGATACGAATGTTGCTCGGATTTTGCAGCGTTTTTTTGGGATTGACGGCGGTAAAATAAAATCGCGATCGCCCGAACTTTGGGAAGCTGCAGAACGAGTCGCTCCCAAACAGCAAGTCGGGCCGTGGAATCTAGGAATGCTGGACTTTGGGGTGGCAGTTTGCACTGCAAGAAACCCCCGCTGCGGCGAGTGTCCGCTGCAACAGCAGTGCGAGTACAACAAAATGAGCAGCGAAATCAATTCTCTGCTCGTTGCCGAACTCAGTTGACAAATTTTGTGCAGTCATTTTAGGGGCGGGTTCACAACAATTTCTGACTCAAACCAACAATCTCAAAAACCCGCCCCTACCCAAAGGTAAATACTATTAATTAACTGTGACGCAGCGGAAGTTCTATCCGAAATCTAGTACCTTTACCTGGTTCCGAAAAACACTTCAACTCTCCTTTGTGCTGCTCTACAATTATCCGATAGCTGACAGCAAGTCCCGATTCGACGGTTTGTTCCGCAGGTTGTGCCACCAAAAAGGTATCAGAAATTTGCGCTGTGATATCTTTGCTGATTGCCATGTCGTTATCAGCAATCTCAATACAAATCCGCTGAGCATCGACCACCTCAGTGCTAATCAAAATCACAGGTTTAAATTTGATTGATTCCAACTCTTCCAAGTCTTGAGCCGACTCTTCTAAAGCATCGATCGCGTGATTGATAATATTCAGAAAAGCTTGATTGAGCAGACCTGCATAACACTCAATCTGTGGCAAATTGCCGAATTGTTTCATCACCTTAATGTCTCGCCTTCCCTCGCGAGCAGGCAAGCGGTGCTGCAACAACAACAGAGTATTTTCTAAACCGTCGGAAACATCGAATAACTGCCAGCCCGATCGATCGCTGCGGGAAAAATCCTGTAGCGACAAGATTATTTGGCGGATGCGATCGCTCCCGGTACGCATGGAACTCACAATTTTTAATAAATCGTCGAGAACGAAGTCCACATCCATATCTTGCTGTTTTTGCAGAATTTCCGCTCCGGGAGTAACTAGCTCTTTTTGATACAATCGCAGCAGTTCAATTAAATCGGTAGCGTAGCTTTGGACGTGAGTGAGATTGCTGTAAATAAAAGTAATGGGGTTGTTAATTTCGTGGGCGATACCAGATACCAATTCGCCTAAAGTAGACATTTTTTCACTTTGCAGCATTGGATCGCGCGACAGTTGCAATTCTTGCTGCGTGAGTTCCAACTGCGCCCTCAACTCGCGCGATCGCTTAGACGCGCGCACCCGCCCCAAAAATTCCTGCTTAACTATCGGTTTAAACAGAAAATCGTCAAAAGGCGCGTCCAATTCTGGGAGTTCTTCAAAGCGATCGGCTGTTGTCAGCAGAATAAAATAGGCTGTAGCCAATTGACGATCGGCTTTCACCAGCCGGCACACCTCCAAAAAGTTGATTTGAGGCGAAGTCCCGTCGCAAATTATCACATCCGGCGAAAATTCCCTCGCCAAGTCTAAACCCTCATTACCGTCGGGAGCGACTCTCACCTCATGTTCCTCCCTCCCCAGCAACTCTTGCACGACTTCAACAGTCACAGCATCCGCGACGATCGCCAGAATCTTTGGCATACTTCTACCAGCTCCATAAATTACTTTTTAGGATACAACCGCCAGAATTGCGGTGACATATTTAAAATTCCAAAAGAGTTCAATTCCACCAAAAAACAGCCCATCCCTACTCCCTCAAAACCAAAAATAGCCCATACCATTTTAGATTTTATATTTTAGAGTAAAAAATTGGGAATGACTTACTGTATAATATTTGGGAGCTTGCCTAAAGTTGCATATTTTTTGGGGACTGGTATCACGAGAAGGTATAATTTTAGACGGGTAATGCAAAAATGCAAATTTTCTCCTTCGTAATTAATGTTACATCAGAGCTTTCGGCCGAAAGACTGCTGAGGGCTATCGCAGATACTTTCTCAAATTGCGCCAGGAAACAATAAAAAACTTTAAAATCAATTAATAGTACCGTCAAATTCACCTTCTAGGTCAGCGCCTGGAAATGCCAATTACCAACACCACCTCAACTTTGATTCAAGCCGAAACACTAGAACTATTAGAATGGCCGCGCCTGTGTCAGCACTTGGCTACCTTCGCGGCCACAAAACTCGGCGTCGCCGCCGCCCTCGACCTCCCAATCCCGGCAACTCAAGCTCAAACAGCAGAACTCCTAGCCCAAACTCAGGAAACTTATCAGTTAGAGAGCCGCGCTGGCGGTGCTTTGAGTTTTGAAGGAATCCAAGACATCGGCACTTCCCTGCAGCGAGCCGAACTCCAAGGTTTGCTCAGCGGCGAAGAATTGCTGGCAATTGCTACTACCCTCGCCGGAGCAAGGCAATTGCGCCGGATAATTGACTCTCAGGCAGATGTGCCGACGCTCAAAGAACTGGCAGCCCAATTGCGGACTTATCCCGAACTAGAGCAAGAAATCCACCGCTGTATAGACGATCGCGCTCAAGTAGCAGACAGAGCAACTCCTAAATTAGCAGGAATTAGAGTTCAAATGCGGCAGTTGCGCGATCGCATTTATCAAATCTTGCAGGGGATTTTGCAGCGCCAATCCAACGCCGTACAAGAACAGCTAATTACCCAAAGAAGCGGACGCTTTGTTATTCCCGTCAAAGCTCCCCAAAAAGATGCCATACCGGGCATCGTTCACGACTCCTCGGCCAGCGGCGCGACACTGTATGTAGAACCCCACAGCACAGTCAATCTTAACAACCAAATGCGGCAGTTGCTCAGGCAAGAACAAGCCGAAGAAGAAGCAGTCCGCCGCGCACTCACAGAGCAAGTCGCAGCAGTAAAACCCGATTTAGACAGATTGGTGGTTGTAGTTACAACTTTAGATTTAGCGGCAGCTAAAGCGCGTTACAGTTATTGGCTGCAAGCAAATCCGCCGAAATTTATCGAATTGGGAGAGCCAGAATTAGCACCAAAAAATCCCGAGAAAGAAGATGAGGAACAAGAAGATGAGGAAAACTCAGAAAACAGTCAATTATTAATTCGCAACCTGCGATCGCAAATTACCCTGCGCCAGTTGCGCCATCCTTTATTAGTTTGGCAGCAACAGCACGAACAAGGCTTTCCAGTCGTGCCGGTCGATTTAACGATCGGGCCGCACATCCGCGTCGTCGCCATCACCGGCCCCAACACGGGCGGCAAAACTGTCACCCTAAAAACTTTGGGATTGGCAGCTTTAATGGCGAAAGCAGGAATGTTTGTTGCCGCCCGCGAACCCGTAGAATTGCCTTGGTTCGACAATATTTTGGCCGATATTGGTGACGAACAATCTTTGCAGCAAAGTTTGTCTACTTTCTCCGGCCACATCCGCCGCATCAGCCGCATTTTAGAAGTTTTACACAATAAATCGCAGGCTGAAGGTGAAGAAAATTCAAACCTTCCAATTACCAATTCCCAACAGCAAGACGAAGAAGTCACAGATACACAGAACACTGTTTCTGCTCTCCCAATCCTCAAACCTAAATTACAAATTTCCCAACCCCAAATCCCAATTACCAAATCCCAATTACCAATTCCCAAATCTTTAGTTTTGTTAGACGAAGTAGGAGCGGGTACAGACCCCTCAGAAGGCAGTGCATTGGCGATCGCCCTCTTGAAATACCTCGCCCAACATTCCCTATTAACAGTTGCAACTACCCACTTTGGCGAACTCAAAGCCCTCAAATATCAAGACTCCCGCTTTGAAAATGCCTCAGTAGAATTTGACGACAATTCCATGCAGCCAACCTATCGCTTGCTGTGGGGAATTCCCGGACGTTCCAACGCCCTTACCATTGCCAAAAGACTCGGTTTGCTACCAGAAATTGTCGAAGAAGCTCAAACTTATGTCGGGGGAGCCTCTCAAGATGTCAATCAAGTGATTGCCGGACTCGAAGCACAGCGCCGGAAACAGGAAACCAAAGCCAGAGAAGCAACTCAACTGCTACACCAAACCGAAAAACTGCACAGAGAAGTTTCTCAAAAAGCAGCAGCTTTGCAAGAGCGGGAGCGAGAACTAAAAATAGCTCAGGAAGTGGCAGTAAATGAGGCGATAGGGTCGGCAAAATCAGAAATTGCTCAAATCATTCGCCGCTTGCAGTCGGGCAACCAGACGGCTCAAAATGCCCAACAAGCGACAGATACTTTAAATCAAATTTCTGAAAAACACCTGCCCTCTCGCCAACAACCGGCTAAACCCAAACCGAGTTTTATGCCGAAAGTGGGCGATCGCATCCGCATTCCCAGCTTGGGCCAAACCGCCGAAGTCCTCAGCGGCCCCGATGCTAACGAAGAGTTGAGCGTTCGGTTTGGGATTATGAAAATGACTGTCAAACTAGGAGAAATTGAATCCCTAGACGGTCAAAAACCAGAAACTAAAGCTCAACTAGCCAAGGTAGCAGCCCAAGCACAAGCACTCGCTACGGCTAAAGCCAAGCAAGCAGCGTCGGAACCGACAAAACCCAATCCCGAAATTGCCATTCGCACTGCTAATAATACGATCGACCTACGGGGTGCGAGAGTTTCAGATGCAGAAATCGAAATAGACAGAGCTCTTTCCAAGGCCGTGGAATACGGAGTGCTGTGGATAATTCACGGCAAAGGTACCGGACAGTTGCGGCGCGGGGTTCACGAGTTCCTCGCTTCTCACCCGCAGGTTTCCCGCTTTGAGCTCGCCAGTCAAAAAGAAGGAGGTGCAGGTGTGACGATCGCTTATTTACATTGATTTGTGGCATCCTGTGGCGTAGCATGGTTAGGGGTGAAAATCTATGGGTTTTGCTGATTGCGATCGATCTAACTTGAAACGGCAACTTTTAACCCGCAACTCCGTCCAGCAGTTAGGATTGCCGGAATCAAAGCAACGAGCTATGGAGAAAAATTAACAGATGTGCTGTTGCCCACAGGCCGCAAAGCTTTCATCACTGCATACTGTTTGATATCCTGCCTCAACCTGTCTTAATTTCCCGTGCTGAAGCCATGCGCTCGACCGTAAAGTCCTCCGCTCCCACAAACGAAACGGGCCCATCTCCCAACTGGGAAGAATTGACCCAAAAAGCACCAGAACCTACCCAGTTGGACAACATTAAAGCCCAACTGGATTTAGTGCTGTTAGCCCTAGAAGCACTGGCAGAAATTGGCTCAGAGGCGATGCTCAAGGTAGCAGCCGAACTGAATTTAGAGCCAATGGTAGCCGATCGGGTAGCTCTGTGGCGGCTGCGCCAATCTAACCCGCTGCGGAAAGGCCAGGGAGGGCGAAAAAAACTAGATGTGGAGGAAGCTCGATCGCTGGTTTTGATAAGCTGTCATTTGGCAAAACAGCACCAAGCTTTAATCCGCCGCGCTGTTGCTTTGCTCGAACAAATGGCAGAGCAAAACCGCGAACCTCACACAATCGCTTTGCTGGGAGATTATATTGACAGGTTCAGCAACACTTATGGCTCGCGCATGGAAGATGCAGAAAATTTATCGGCCAGAGAACTGACTGATTTGGCCCTCAAACTCCTGATCGATTTGCTGTTTTACAGCAGTCCCGGCGGCCACCGCCGCCTCTGGCTGGCTCTTCTAGACCGTGCTAAAAATTAAACAACGGTCAACAGTCAGCAGTCAACGGTCAACAGTCAACGGTCAACAGTCAACGGTCAACAGTCAACAGTCAACGGTCAACAGTCAACAGACTTTCTGCTATGGTTCTCAAACGGTACACGCCCCCCACTTGCACGCTGGAAATTACAGCCAAAAGTTCGCCTCTATCTCGCTGGGCGGGCCAACCGGTGTTTAAATCTTTAAGTTTCGAGCTGCGACTCGACGACCCCAGGCTGCCAGATACCCAACACGTTACCCTCAGGGGCGATCGAATTCAACTCGAAACCCTCCACGAAGCTGTCAGCAACTACGTCCAAAACTTGCTCGGCGAATCCCGCGATTGGGAAAGCAACCTCAACTCTCAAACCGGGCTTACCGCAGCAGACCCCGACTCGCCAGAAGCCGCGGCGGGTAACGCCGTCATATTCGATCGAGCCGTCAACACTTCCGAACTAGCAACTTCCAACCCCTACTCTCTCCCAACTTCCTACCTTCCGGTTCCCCCCCGCTTAGAACCCCGCGGCTTGCTCGCCCACAACTTATTTTTAGGATCTTTGAGCGCCGCAGAATCCGGGCCGGTAGTTCCCTTGAGCACCCTGCAACTGTTTGACTTGGCCACAGCACTAGATGACAGCGCCGCCGAAGTGATGGCGCTTCCCAACCTCAACCGCGAGTCCCGACGGCCGCTGTCCTCACCCTGGCTCAAGGTGGCAGCAATGATGGTCGCCAGCGCGGGCCTGACGACAGGAATTATCAAAATGCTCGATCGGGCCGCCACCTCCCCGCAAACCGCCTCAGCCCCAGCCCCCGTCCCCGATCCAAGAAACCCCCAGCTAGCTGCCGGCGTCTCCCCCAGTCCAGTTCCCGCCGTACCGACACCCCCAGCGCCAAAACCCGCAGCCACAAACGCTTTACCGCCCCTGCCGCCCCCGCCCGTCAACACCGCTGCCTCCCCCAGCCCCAGCTTGCCTCCCATCGCCCTCGCCCCAACTCCCCCCACCAACAGACCCAGCCCCATCCAGCAGCCACCCCTGCTATTTCCCCCCAACGGCAGCGCACCCAGCGCCCCACAGAGCGCCCCAGCTTTCCCTCAAGGGCAAACAATCACTATTCCCGCCCCCGAAGAACCGCCCCAGGGCGGCCCCCAAGCACCAGCACCAGTACCCTACCTGCTGCCCCCACTACCGCCGAGACTAGCTCCCGCCGTACCGCCCCCCCTGCCGCCCTCCCTGTCTGCTTCCCGAATTCCCGTTCCCCCGCCGCAAACCTTCCCCAGCCCCATCGAGCCGATTGTCCCCCCCGCCAGTACCGAACTCCCACCTCTTGAGGACGCTCAACCAACCGCCGAGTCCGAGGATAACAACCAGGTGGCGGCGAGCAAAAAAAACCACACTTTATTTGATACAATTCCTCAGGTTTCAGAAGCTAGAACTTACTTTGAGGAACGCTGGAAGCCTCCAGAAGGAATGGAACAAACTTTGGAATACAGCGTGCTGATCGATGAAAATGGGTCGGTTCAAAGTATTGTGCCGATGGGAAAAGCTGCAGCAGATTATATCGAGCAAATTAATATGCCATTAGCCGGCGAGCCCTTTGTTTCTGCCGTTTCCAATGGAAAAATCCCTAAAATTCGAGTTGTTTTGAGGCCAAACGGTCGAGTACAAACCTTTTTGGAAGAGAGTAATTAAACGCTATCAAACACATTGTCCAGATGGGAAATCTAGGTTAATTGCCAATGTTATACAAGTTCAAAAAAAATCAATTTTTAACGGCGGCAGCAGCAGCCAGCCTGTTGACCGTTGCTCCAGTTTGTGCTGCCCATATCTCTTTACCCGTGCGGTCAGAGTCACCAGTCAACAATAGTTTAGTTCAAAATACGGGAGCAAACGAATATTTCCAACAAGGCTTAAATTTTGCCGCCCAACAAAACAGAGCAAGTGCAGAAGCAGCATTTCGCAGAGTAATTCAAATAGACCCCAATTTTGCCGAAGCTTACGCTAACTTGGGCAGCATTCTAGCCAATCAAAACAAATTAACAGAAGCGCTTCCCAATTTTGAAACTGCAATTCGCCTCAAACCTAACGTCCCAGAATTTTATTATATGCTCGGGCAAGTCTTGTACGCACAAAATAAAAGGGCAGAGGCAGTAGAGTCGGTAAAAAAAGCTAGGGATTTATTTAGAAACCAAGGCAAAACTCAAGAAGCAAATACACTCGACCTAGTTATCAAGGACATCAGCAAGTAACACCATTTTAGATTTTAGTATCGTAGGGTGCGCACCGCACCCTAATTTCTAGCATTTTCACAAAAGAATGCAACTGTAGGGAAGCTCGCAACCTTTATGGAACCTGTCATCCCCAATTCTTCAATTCTTTAATCAATCATCTAAAATGGTATCACGGCTTCTGATAAAAATCGTGTTGTGCAGTTGCTCTCAATTCCCTTTTTTTCTATCCCAAACTTTTCCAATCCAATAAAAAACTGCAATCCCGCAAAAACTATATAAAAAATCTTCAATACTAGCAGTACGATTTGGTAAAATCGCTTGCAGCATTTCTTCCGCAGCAGTGAACACAGTAAAAATTGCGGGTCCGAAAGGAATTGAATAATTAAACAAATTAATGTTTTTTTTTCCAGTCGCTCTATGGCACAAAAAAGATGCTATTCCGTACAAAACAAAGTGGCCGAGTTTGTCATAAGGCGGATGAGCGAGAGGAAAGTTGACTAATTTCCCCGTATCTGCTAAAAGCATGATACTGAGAAGAATTAAAAAGTACAAAAAACCAGCAACAATCCAGAATTTTTTTGATAACTTCATCTTGTTTTTGGCAAGACCGACTAGACACAAACCAAGTCCGCGCCACGCGAAACTAATATCAAATCTGGTTAATTACGTATTGTATTTGTAGGCGTCTGCCTACCCGTAGCTGCGGGTTAAATTTAATGTGTTTTCACTGTCAAAACTTGCGGTGGCGACGCATCGGGCGGATAAATAAAATCCACTTCTACAAGTCGCTTTTCTCCCGATTTCATCTCTAACTTTACCAAAGGTTCCCCCTGCTGTCCCCGCCTCTGCACTAAATGCACGTAGCGAGTTTGAGGCACTTTACTGTCATCAGTATAGCGCACTCTGACCGTCCCCCTAAAAAAAGTTTGAGGTGCCGGAGGTTCTAAAAAACTAAGTCCTCCTGAAGTTAATTTGTCTGTCTTAATTGGAGTTTGAATCGCGACAGTTACAGTTTGATTTTTGCTGGTAGAATTGTACAGCGGCAAGCTGAGATTGTATTGAATTCCGTAATTGCCGTGGGCGCGGTATGCTGTATCTGGGTAGCGGACTAGCATCCTCGCACTTTGCACTTGATTTGTGCCCAGCATTCCGCGCGGGAGGCTGCTTAATGGGTAGGAAAATGCTGTTCCGGGTTGGGGAATTGCTAGGTTTGAGGTGGCTGGGTTGTCTGAGAGAAGTGCTCGCCATTCTGAACCTAATGCTACACCTGCAACTCGGCCGTAAATTACTTGACCTTCGGTGATTTCTGGCGGTGTGGGAGCTCGATCGCGCGGCCCGGCTATATTACCATTGTCTAATAAGTTTTGCCATTCTGCTAAGTTGGGCGATCGCTCGTTTCCCTGTGCGTCAACTCGGGCAAACATCGCCAGACTGGCAACATAGACTATACCATCGCTCCGCAACCGCATCAAGGTCGATCGACCGTTTAGCGGCGGTACCAATCCCCGCACCGGTATCGGATGATTCATCAACAGTTGGCTTTTTCCCGGTGGAATAATTAACCCAGGCCCAAAGTCAGACTGTCTCGTTCCTCTCAGAATATCATTCACAGCGCGGCTTCCCGGCCCCGCGTAAATATTGCTGTTTGAATTATCGACTTGCGGCGGCAATTCAATAAAAGGTGCATCGGGTTGGCTGAGATAACTCGCAGCTTGCAATATATCTAATGTTACAGGTTTATTGCCCGGATTATAAACAATTACTCCTTGATACAATGTTCGCAAATCTTCCGGCGAAGCTGCGCGGGCGATGTGGTGGGCAAAAATGTCGAAACGTCCTTGAAACTGAAAGTTTAAATGTGCCGCCGGAAATCTTTTCCCATCCGGGGGAAATGTCGAAAGCAAAATTCCTTCTTGCAGCACTACTTCGGGACTGTTGCTGTTAAATACTGGTATGTTGTCTAACTGTCCGGGGAGAGGTCGCACTTCTTGGATTTGGACGATTTCTTGAGGTGCGGGAGGAGTTTGGGCTAAGGGGATAATTGATAGAAGTGGCAGCATTTTTTGAGGTTTTGCATTTGGTAGATGAGATTTTTTTTGTTAACTGCAGAGGGCGCAGAGGGGGCAGAGAAAGAGAGGGAAGATAAGAACCCGTAAATTTTCGCGTCACGCCGGGTTTGGTACCAAGATTTTGCGTACCCGTCCTAGCAGATATTGTGATTTTTACCGCGCCCACTGTTGTAATATGTAATTGTAAAACTTTGCGGTATCTACTTTATCCATTGCCTGAATTTTTCGCCCTTCATTTTTAATTTTTGTGCGTCCTTGACTGATGCCTTCAGTCACAATTTCTGTTTCCCCTTCCCGCAGTTGGTAAAATTCGGGACGCGCTAAATAAGCGGTTGCCAAAATATCCCAAAAATAGTAATCTTGAGATATTGCTAGGGCATAACACTGTCCTGCTAAGTCGGAAATTGGATATTTGCGCTGTCTTGCTAAGAGATGGGAAAATTCGACAGTCAGCGGTACATTATTAGTGATGTCTAAAGGACACATGACAACGGGAATTTGTGTTTGCCAAATTCTATCGATTGCTATCGGGTTCCAGTAAGCATTCCATTCCGCCAACATATCTTGTCCGGGTTCCATATCTTTGCTAACATTGCCGATAACATTGAGGGCGCCTCCCATTCAGACAATTTCTTGAATTTTGCTTTCAATTTCTGGCGCGATATCTAAAGCTTGCGCTACTGTTGTTAACAGCCCCGTTACCATTAATGTGACTGGTTCGGCTGCATCTTGCAAAACTCGCACCATAAAGTTTTGTCCGGGTTCTGATATTAACGGCGTGTCAATGGTTCCTTTTTCATTTAGAATGGGAAGTCGATCGACTGCAAAGGAATCTCGCCTAAATAACACCGGAAATGGATTCAGTCCCCGCACCGTACTCGCCGCCGCCGGAACTTCAGAACGCCCCATCAAATCGAGGATTTTGCGCGTTGCACTCACCGCCGGTTGAATGTAGCAGTCCGCAGGAGTTACAATTACTCCCAGAGTTTCGACTTCCTCCATTGTCATCAGCAACACGACTGAGAGATAGTCGTCAACTGCACCGTCCTGATCCATTAGTACGAGTTTTTTGGACATTTTGTTTCCCGGTGACTGAATTAGTGTAAAGTACAAATATAAATTTATTTGTTCGAGAAACACAACTGCCTCAACTATATGAATACAGTATCACCTTACGGCTCTTGGAAATCACCTATTTCTTCCGATTTAATTGTTTCTGGAACTGTCGGACTCGGACAAATTGCTATTGACGGCGATGATATTTATTGGGTTGAGGGAAGGCCTTCGGAAGCGGGAAGAAGCGTCCTCGTGCGGCGCACTCCTGACGGTACAATCACCGACGTGACACCGCATCCTTTTAATGTTCGCACTCGCGTTAACGAATACGGCGGCGCTTCCTTTGCAGTTGCTGGCGGTGTTGTCTATTTTTCTCATTTTGCCGACCAACGTATTTATTCTCAAGCATTAGATTCTCAACCCGAACCTCTGACACCTGCTGCTAATTCTCGCTATGCAGATGCGATAGTTGACAAGCAACGAAATCGCCTGATTTGCGTGCGCGAAGACCATGCAGGTGAGGGGGAACCTGTCAATACTATTGTTAGCATTAATTTAGATAACGGCGCAGATATTCAAATCTTAACTCAGGGCAATGACTTTTATGCTTCCCCTCGTTTAAGTCCAGACGGTTCTCTACTTTCCTGGATTTGTTGGAACCATCCAAATATGCCGTGGGATGGCACAGAATTGTGGGTGGCAGAAATTAATGCTGACGGTTCTTTAGGTGAAAAATACTTAGTTGCTGGCGGGGTTGAAGAGTCGATTTTTCAACCGGAATGGTCGCCAGATGGAGTTTTGTATTTTGTTTCTGACAAGTCGAACTGGTGGAATTTCTATAGAACCGTCAATCCCCGCTTGCCGAGGGAACAGAAAGAGGTCGAACCTCTGTGCGAAATGGCGGCTGAATTCGGACTTCCCCAGTGGGTTTTTGGAATGTCTACTTATGCCGTTGTCTCGGAAAGCACAATTATTTGCACCTACACTCAGCAAGGCAAGTGGTATTTAGCGAGTCTTGATTTAACGACAAAGCATTTGACAACAATTGAGACGCCTTACACTGAGATTTCGTCGGTCAAAGCGCAAGGACAAATAGTTGTTTTTTTGGCAGGTTCGCCGACTGAATCTACTGCTATTGTACAACTGAATTTAGCAACAAGTCAACTAGAAATATTGCGCAACTCGAGCAATTTAAGCATCAATCCGGGTTATCTTTCTGCACCGGAACCTATCGAGTTTCCCACGGAAAACAATTTGACTGCTTTCGGTTTCTTCTATCCCCCGAAAAATCAAGATTTCGCAGCACCTGCGGGTGAAAAGCCGCCGCTTGTCGTCAAAAGTCACGGAGGCCCAACTGCTGCTACTTCTAGCAGCATGAATTTGAAAATTCAATATTGGACGAGTCGCGGTTTTGCCGTACTCGATGTTAATTACGGCGGCAGCACTGGTTACGGCCGAGAATACAGAAAAAGACTGCAAGATAGTTGGGGAATTGTCGATGTTGACGACTGCGCTAACGGTGCTAAATATTTAGCTCAAAAGGGTTTAGTTGATGGCGAAAGAATGGCGATCGCCGGAGGCAGTGCAGGGGGGTACACTACTCTGTGCGCTCTTACTTTCCGCGATGTGTTTAAGGCCGGTGCGAGCTATTATGGAGTGAGCGATTTGGAAGCTTTGGCAGGGGATACTCACAAATTTGAAGCGCGCTATCTGGATGGATTAATCGGGCCTTATCCTGAAAGAAAAGATTTGTATGTAGCTCGTTCGCCGATTCATTCCGCCGAACGTTTATCTTGTCCCGTTATCTTCTTTCAAGGATTAGAAGATAAAGTGGTTCCGCCCAATCAAGCGGAAATGATGGTAGAGATATTGAAAGCTAAAGGTTTGCCGGTTGCTTATGTTGCTTATGAAGGGGAACACCACGGTTTTCGCCGCGCTGAAAATATCAAAAGAACTCTTGACGGCGAATTCTATTTCTATTCTCGGGTGTTTGAGTTTGAGTTAGCTGAACCTGTGGAGGAAGTGCAGATTTACAATCTTTAGAAAAAATTAAGGTTGCAGTTGCTCTGTTTGTGCTGAGACGCAACTGCAATCTATAGCATAATTTGCAAATATTGAATGTGATGTCGTTCACTAATTTGGTTGTTTATTCTCACACTTTTTTGCTGTTTATTGTCACAGGTTTGAAGACAATACACTGACAAAATTTTAGAGTGCGATCGCCTTTTGTTACCGCAAAAATGCCCGAGCACGATCGCCGAGTGAGAGAGCCAATTACTATGCAAACTCCTGTCCACCTGATTCCATGTGCTTTGGCCGAGCTGTTTGCCGAAGTGAATCATAATGGCTACATTACTCTAGCCGATAGGTACGGTTTGATGGCGGCTATTTTTGACGAAAATTTGACTGAGGAAGACAAACGCTCGATCGATCGGCTGCTGCGCTCTGTGTGCCGGGGAAGGATAAAATTAGTTAACGAATTGTCTACGATCAGGTAAGTGCCGAGAATTTTTATTGACGGTAATATTAAAAATTTCCACAATCAAAAAACTCCTAATTGTCTCGTAATTGGGACTTCGATCCAGCAAACTATTTTTAATTTTTCATCGACTTAGGACTAACGCAAAAAAAGGTTTGGTACGCGAATTATAGCGGTAAGGTGCACACTGCGCACCTTACCGCTATAAAAGTTTTGCGTAAGCGCTCAACAAGTTTAATGTGCAGACATAGCTTTAGCAAACTGCAACTTGCTCAAACTTTCTTCAGGCTGAACATCCATCTGATAGCTGAGTGCCGAAGGAATTCCGAGTACGCAGCACGGAAAATTATTACCTAGTTCCTTAACCAGCGAGTGGTTGCCCGAATCGCAGCCCAAGAACAGTAAATTTGCAGATTCTAATTCAACCACATTTCTCAGTTCTGTAGCAACCCGCCCGATACGCAAATGAGCTTTGAATAAACCGCGCCATTCCTCAGCCAAACAGCGGGCTTCCCACAGCAACCTATCTGCTACCTCGTACTCATTATTTTGGCCAAAAACGGCTTGGAAATAATCCGGATCGAGCCAAGTGTTTCGTTGGAATACTGATAGGGTTTCCGTTGGAGGTAAAGCGATCGCAGGCGCTGCACAATTAAGGGCGAATGTTTCCTCTAAATCCGACACTTTCTGGGCTGCCAAGGCATTTTTTACGGCCAATTTGCAAGTATCTTCGCCGTAACTTTTGGGCGCTTCGTCGATAACGTAGACGACTTGAACTGTGACTTCTTCAGTTGTTACTAAACGAGTTTGATGCGCCATCCAAAGGGTAATGTCCAGAGCTATTTGACTTTGGGGAGAACTGTTGTAACCAACAATAAAATTGATAGTTTTTGCCTGTTTTGGAGATTTTGATTTCTTAGAACCTTGCACTGGCTCCGGCAGCAACACCATTTCTTCTGCTAAATTTTGGTATCCCAATGCACTTTCAAAACGCGCTAAAATTGTTTTGAGATTCACAGGCTTGACCTCTTTTAAGTGAATTGTTTTATCTGTCCGTCGGGAGTTATTCGTCTTGGGTAAAGTAGCGATCGAGAAAATTCAAAGCATAGTTGCGGAGTTCGTAATACTCCTGGGATTCCCGCAACTCTTGGCGATCGCGCGGGCGCGCAAACGGCACTGACAAAATTTCACCTATCGTCGCAGCCGGGCCGTTTGTCATCAGCACAATGCGATCGGACATATAGATAGCTTCATCCACATCGTGAGTAATCATCATTGCAGCTTGTCTGTGATTTTCCCAGATATCCAGCACCTGTTTCTGCAACTTGCCGCGAGTCAGAGCATCCAGCGCTCCAAACGGTTCGTCCATTAATAACATTTTCGGTCGAATCGCCAAAGCTCGCGCAATCCCAACCCGCTGTTTCATGCCTCCTGAAATTTCGTCTGGATATTTATCGGCTGCTGCTGTTAAGTTTACCATTGCTAAATGTTCGTTGACAAGACTAATCTTCTCCGGGCGGCTGAGACTTTGCAAAACTTCATCAACTGCTAACCGAATATTTTCCCGCACCGTCAGCCAAGGCAGCAATCCGTAGTGCTGAAATACCATCATGCGATCGGCTCCGGGTTTGCGAATTTCTTTTCCTTCCAGTGTCACTATTCCGTCGCTCTGTTTTTCCAAACCTGCCACTATTTTTAGCAGCGTTGATTTGCCGCAACCAGAGTGACCGATTACCGAAATATATTCGTTTTCTCCAATACTTAAATTGATATTTTCCAAAACGCTAAATTCGCTACCGTCAGCATTTTTATACGACTTGAACAAGTTGTTAATTTCCAGAAATTCAGGCTGCTTATTGACTTGGCTGCTGGCTTCGATAGAAGTAGAAAAGTATTGAGTCACGGTATTCTCCTAAAAAGTAGTAAAGTGTTAATTTGATTTCCGAACGGTTGCGTAAACCGTAAGGCGCGCCCCCTCGCAGAGGTTCTGCGTTCAGGAATGTAGAAATTAAGACTGAAAAAAAGACTGAGGGCGGTTGGCTCGAATTTCAAAACTATTCAAATAACCCACCGGATCGCTAGGATCGAATGCCTTTTTATCAATGAAAAGTTCTGCAGGTTCCACTTGGTAATCCTCCTTCGGACAATCGATACCCATTTCGGCAACAATCTTGCGGTAGAGGTCTGTTCTCCAAGCTTTTTTAGCTGATTCCTCAGCATTTTTTGGTACTTCTTTAATCTGTCCCCAGCGAGCGGCTTGAGTCATCAACCACAGACTCTGAGACTGCCACATAAATGTTGAATGATTTCCCGGTATTTGAGGCAAATTCTTAGGAATGTCATAGAAAATAGTTGCATCTTCCGATTGTAGGGTGCGGTCTTTTCCGTCAAACCCTCCATAGTTGTAGTCACCAACTATTGCCGGTCGCGTAAATTTGTCGATCGCCCCTTTTTTCGGTTTCGCCCCCGTAAACGATCGCTCAGTCAGCAGCGCCGATATTTCATTGCGATTTTCCGGGTTGCTGCAATACTGACAAGCTTCCACCATTGCCTTAACCAGCGAGTAATAAGTCTTCGGATTTTCATCAATGAATGATTCCATTACTCCCAAAAGGCGATCGGGATGTCCCAGCCAAACTTCCTTGCCTTGCACGAAGGTAAAACCCACTCCCAAATTGCCTTGAATTGCCCGCGTATTCCAAGGTTCGGCCACCATGTAAGCCTGCATCGCGCCAATCCTGATGTTCGTTACCATCTGCGGCGGCGGCACAATAATTACCCGAAATTCTTTGAACGGATCGACACCGGCAGCCGCAGATATGTAGCGCACAAAGTATTCGTAAATCGCAGAACTCAGAACCACTGCCCAAACCCTGTTTTCCGGTGACTGACTGTCAAAAAAGGCTCGAAATTGTTTGCCAAATTCTTCCAAATTGCCGTTGTATTCGTGCCACGGGCGCAAACCGAAATCCCACATAGCTTTGTTCATCGTCATGGCGTTGCCGTGGCGGTGAATTGTCATTGCTGCGCACAGGGGTGCGTGGCGCGCTCCTTCGGCGCCAATTCGAGCGTTTGTGACGGCGCCGGATACGACTGGGGAGGCGTCGAGGCGGCCGAAGATTACGCCGTCGCGGGAGGTTGCCCAGCTTGCTTCGCGGTTGAGTTGGACGTTTAAACCGTATTTGCGGAAAAAGCCTTTTTTCCAGGCGATCGCAAATGGTGCACAATCGTTAACCGGCACGTATCCTACTGTTAAATTTGGTTTTTCTAAGGTTCGGGAATCGACGACCGGCTTTACGGCTTCGGCTTCTTCTGTGAGTCCTTTTGCCGATCGATCCGCGCTAATTGCACAACCAGATAAAGCCATTCCCGCCGCCGCCGCTCCCATTCCTTGCAAAAACTCTCGGCGGTTCCATTCATTGGAAAACTTGTCACTCATACAATTTTAGATTTTAGATTTTAGATTTTAGATTTGAAGTTGTAGTTGTAGGGTGCGTCGCCACCAACCATCACAAACAAAAATCGACCATTGATGAGCGACGCACCTTAAAGTTGACAGTTGATAGTTAACTGTTCGCTGCTGACTAATGACTGATGACTAATGACTGATGACTAATGATTAATGACCGATCGATGCGTTACCAATTCTTGAACTTTGTCAACAGCAGCGTCGAGCAACAGTCCAGTTAAGCCAATTACAAACACCGCTAAAAATACCGAACTCAGGTTCAAACGACTCCATTCATCCCAGACAAAAAAGCCAATTCCCACACCGCCTGTCAGCATTTCCACCGCCACAATCACCAGCCAAGCAATCCCCAAACTAATCCGCAAACCTGTAAAAATGTATGGCAAACTCGCCGGCCAAATTATCTTGGTAATCCGCCTCCAGCGCGGCATTTCCAACACTCGCGCCACATCCAGATAATCCTGGGAAACGCTAGAAACTCCCAAAGCTGTGTTGATAATTGTCGGCCACAAAGACGTGATGAATATGACAAAAATTGCCGACGGCTCTGCTAAATTAAAAATCGATAAAGCTATCGGCAGCCAAGCTAGCGGCGACACCGGTTTGAAGATTTGAACCAGCGGATTGAGCGCCATCATTGCCGGTTTCGACATCCCGATCAGAAATCCCACGGGAATCGCAACTGCTGCACCCAGGAAAAATCCCACCAACACCCTGCGCAAACTCGCTAGCAGCAGCCAGCCAATGCCTAAATCTCCAGGCCCGCGCTGATAAAATGGATGGAATATGTAATCTAAATTAGCTATTAACGCCTGATACGGAGTGGGAATCAAATCGCTGTTGAAGCTGGCAACAATCCACCACACACCAAGAATTCCCAAAAAACCCGCAGCAGGTAACAAAACAGCATCTCGGATGACAACGGGTTTTACACGCTTCCACGTTGCAACTCCTGCAAGTGCGATCGCAGATAAATTAAGCTGTACGGACATTTCAATCTCCTTCAGAGTCAGGGCAGGTACAAGAATCTTGAACAATACCAACCTGAGACACTGACGAAGCCAAACTATCTTTTTCAGAAATTTGGCTTTTCAGTCTCTTCTCAATGCCTGCGAAGTTAGCTGACGGGCTAGGACTGAGAGATGTCCTTCTCTAGAGATTTCAAAATCAAAAATTACACTCAAATTTGGCAATTTTTAACTTTGCTTGATAATTCTGTAGAGATTCGCCCCGAAAATTGGTTCCTCCGCTCCAGCCACACGCTTGGTTCGATCGCGCAGTGCTGGATTAGGCTTGACTTTTTAAGCCAATTTATTTAACTTAAGCTAGCACGAGCGTATAATTATGTCAATACGTCTTTAGGAGTAGCTATTTGCGGCGAAGCTAAAAAGTTGAGTGAAAATTCAAAAAGTTAATTATTAAACTAACCTAGAGATATAAAATGCGATCGCTCACTTGATTTATATCTAAGAGCCATGATAGATTTTAGCCAAGCGCTACAAGATAAAATTGATATAATTACCGAAAACTGGATCGAAGCTGTTCGGGGCGACGAGGAAATCGAAACCGCCAAGCAACTCACCTACGATTCCGTGCGCGACAGCCTTCCCATCGTACTGCAAGCGATCGTAACTATCCTGTCCCAATCAGAAGACAGCGACATTCCGACAGTCGTAGAACAAAGTTTAGAACACGGGACTGTCAGGGCAAAACAAGGCTACGATGCCGAAGAAATTGCGCGGGAATACCGGTTGCTGCGGAGGGTAATTTTCGAGGCTATAGAGCCCGAATTGCTAAAAGGCTCAGCCGCTGAAGTGAACCGAGCTTATCGCTTAATTGACAATGTGCTCGACGAAGCAATTGCTATATGTTTCAAAACCTATACCCAGGCAAGATTCCAAGAACTACAGGATTTGCAAAACCAATTGCAACTTACAAATCAAGAGCTGACTCGCTTGCTTCGCGCCAGTCAAGAGAATGTATCTCACTTAGCTCACGAATTGAAAACTCCCCTCACCTCTATTATTGGCTACTCAGAATTGTTTTTGCGCCAAAGAAACAATCCTAGTGTTAAAGATTCTGTTCTCAATTTGGCACATATTGATAAAGTCCTCAACAACGGCAGACGGTTACTTAGATTAATTAACGATACTCTCGAAATCTCGCGGTACGAAGCGGGACGCATAAAATTGCAGCTAACTGCCACAAATGTGCGATCGGCGATCGGCACTGTTGTCGAAATAATCGAGCCTTTGGCGAAAGCCAAAAATTTAGAGATCGCCGTTGAGTGCGATCCAGTTCTCGATCGAGTTATGACAGATTACTTGCGCTTGCAGCAAATTATCACCAACTTGACGAGCAACGCCATTCGCTACACCCAAGCTGGTACTATTACCATAAAAACCGAATTATTGTCAGACAAACATTGGAGTATCTCCATCACCGATACAGGAACTGGCATTGCTTCAGAAGACTGCGATCGGATTTTTCTGCCATTTTTTCGGGCCGACAACTCCCTGGGTTCTTTGATGCCGGACAGTACCGGCTTAGGGCTAGCAATTGTCGCTCGATTAGTCAACCTCTTGCAAGGTAAAATCGAATTAGTTTCTGAAGTAGGAGTTGGCTCTTCCTTCACTGTAATTTTTCCCTTAGAATTGGATGGAGTTGAGATTCAGGAATAACTTCAACCTCTATATTTAGACTGCAACCTAAGCACCTTACATATTCTTTAGTTCTCTAGCAACAAAACTAATGACTAATAACTAATGACTAATGACCGAAAGCATCCAGGATACAAGCCCCCGGATTCATCCGTCTAGAAATAAAAAACCTGTATCCGATGAAACTTGCCCCCCGAATTTATCCGTGGGGTCAATGCTTCAATCTAAAATCTAAAATCTAAAATCTAAAATCGATTGACTTCTTCAAATTAGAAACCGAATAGTTACATAAACAGCCGCAGCCACCAATTGCAACGCCATCACAGGAAGCCCGTAACGCAGAAAAGTTTGAAAAGAAATTCGCCGCCCGTACTGTTCAGAAATTCCTGCCGCCACTATATTAGAAGAAGCTCCTACCAAAGTACCATTTCCGCCTAAAGTTGCCCCGTACATCATCGCGTAAAACAAGGGCAGCACAGCAGGTGGAAACTGCCCTGCAAAATCCGGTGCCAACACCTCGGCAGGTGCGAGCCCGACATTGACAACATACTGTTTTAGCAGCGGCACCATCGCCACTACCAGCGGAATATTTGGCACAACGCTCGACATCAAACCCACAAAAAATAACAAAGCTAGGGAACCAACAAAAATATTTTTACCTAAAATTACTGCTAATATTCCAGACATATTGGCGATGACTCCGGTTTTTTCCAAACCGCCAATCAGCACAAAGATAGACATAAAAAATAGCAGCGTGCTCCAATCTAAATCCCGCAAAATATTGTTAACCGAATCAATTTGGGAATGGTGAGCTAACAGCATTGCCAAAGCAGCCCCCAACAAAGCAACCGCTGCCGGTGAAATAGGCACCGGCATCGACTCTCCTATTACAAAAAATGTCAGCACGAAAGCTATAATTAAACCGCCCACTGCTAAGACTCGCGGGTGATTAATTTTTGGGTGCGGCAAATTTTCCAAATCATCTAATTTTTTGTTCCAAATTTCTCGGAACATCCAAGGCAGAATAACTAATATAACTGCTAAGGCGATCGCCCCGCCCAAACTTAACTTTACCAGGTAATCTGCAAAGCTTATGTTAATAGCATCGCCGACAATGAATGTCGCCGGATCGCCTACGATTGTCAGCAGTCCCGAACTGTTAGCCACAAATACCATTAAAATTAGCAGCGGCACGAAATCTACACCGACTTCTTGTGCCATTGGCGGAATTAATGGTGCTAGCAGCATGACTGTCGTGGCATTGGGCAAAACTGCACAAATTGGCGTAGTAATCCCGACAATACCCAGCAAGAGATTTTTGCCTTTGCCTTTTGCCAAAAGCACCATTTGAGTTGCCAAGTAGTCGAATACTTTGGTAGGCTCAAAGGCTCTCACCATTACCATGACTCCGAAGAATAAGCCCAGCGTTGCGTGACTTCGACTGATATATTCGATCGCGTCGTTTAACGTCATTACATGGGTAAAAACCAGCATCAGCGCTCCCAGAAATGCCGCAACTGTTAGGTGTATCCATTCTGTAATTATTAAGAAAACTACACCGATAAATGTTGCCGCAGCGATCGCAGCTTGCACGTTTTCCATTTAGTCCCCTGCAAAAATTAAAAATTAAGAATTAAAAATTATCGGTTTGAGGGATTATACTACTTTATGGCTTTTCTGTCAATAAGTTTAAGTGCTGGTTTTGGTAGCAACAAGCTGGGAACGAGCACTCGACAGAGATCCGGCACAGGAAAAAAATCACCTCAAAACTACTTCTTTTGGCAGGGTCGCGATCGCCCAAAGTTTGGTATGACGATCGGGCGATCGCTCAACTACAATGAAGCATGGGCAATATCTGCCAAACTCAACCCCCACGCAGAAATCATGGACTATAGCCAAGTGCTCGCCGAAAAAACCGATACTATCCTCAAAAACTGGATGGAAGCAGTACGCTTGGATCGGAAAATTGAAACCGCTGACACCTTACCGCACTCAGCGATCGAAAATCACATACCTTACCTGCTGGCGGCGATGACGACAGTGCTCTCGCAATATCAAAACAGCGACATAAAATTAATGATTGAAGCCAGTTTAGATCACGGATTAATCAGAGCCGAACAAGGCTACGACGCCGCAGAAGTAGCCCGCGAATACCATTTATTGCGTCAAGTAATATTCTCCCACTTAGAAGCGGAATTGCTAGCAGGAAGCGTCGCAGACGTATTCAGAGCTTTTCGGCTGATAGATGCCGTACTAGACGAAGCAATTGCCCAGTGTTTCAACAGCTACGTCGCTCAGAGGCTGCGGGAAATTCAACAAATCCAAACTCAGTTAAAACTCACCAATCAAGAACTCAAGCGCCTAGTCAGTGTCAATCAAGAAAACATCTACCATTTAGCTCACGAACTCAAAACTCCTCTCAACTCAATTATCGGTTATTCCGAACTGTTTTTGCGCCAAGAAAAATGGCAAGCGGAAATCAAAGATAGCCTCCCCGGCGCCGAACACATCGAGCGAGTATTGCGCAACGGCAGACAGTTGCTGGGCATGATTAATGACACACTAGAACTTTCTCGCGCCAATGCCGGAAAAATTAAACTTAACCTGCAGCGAACTAATGTACAATCTCTAATTAACACCGCAGTAGAAATGATGCAGCCAATTGCTGATGCTAAAGAACTCAAGCTCTTTGTTACCAGCGACTGCGCCCCAACACAAGTAATCGCCGACGGACAGCGGCTGCAACAAATTCTGATCAACCTGCTGAGCAATGCCATTCGCTATACAAAATCTGGTAGCATTGAATTAAGTTGCCGCCGTGCTGGAGAAGCAAATTGGGCGATCGCAATTACAGATACCGGCATGGGCATCGCCCCCGAAGATACAAGCCGCATCTTTGATCCCTTCTTTCAAGCAGGAGAAGCCGGCAAACAGCTCTTTCCCACCGAAAGCACAGGCCTGGGATTAGCAATAGTATCGCAGCTCGTCACGCTGCTGCAAGGCAAAATCGAGCTAGTATCAGAAATAGGAGTCGGCTCAACTTTTACCGTGATTCTGCCCCTAGAAGTTAAAATCCTTCAACAAGTAAGCTAAACATTAAGTTCTAATTTTTACATCCGAAAATCCTATGCCCGCAGCCAACCTTAGCCCTTCCACCACAGCCTTTCCCCTCACCGCCGTAGTCGGGCAAGAAGCAATCAAATTAGCCCTGCTGTTAGCAGCAGTCGATCCCGGATTGGGAGGAGTTGCGATCGCAGGCCGCCGCGGCACAGCAAAATCAGTAATGGCCCGCGCCTTGCACTCCTTACTGCCGCCCATTGAAATTGTTAAAGACTCTTTTTGCAACGCCGAACCTACTGAAAATATTGAACAAAAGGCATCTTCTCTATTGGAAGAAAGCGGGCAAGATGCCCACACTACCGATACTAATTCGCCAAATACAGAAATAATTCCCACACCATTCATTCAAATTCCTTTGGGTGTCACCGAAGACAGACTCTTAGGTTCCGTCGATGTCGAACAATCAGTAAAATTCGGCCAAACCGTATTTCAACCAGGACTCTTAGCCCAAGCAAATCGAGGCGTACTTTATGTAGATGAAATTAACCTCCTCGATGACAATATTTCCAACCAATTGCTAACAGTATTAACCGAAGGACGCAACCAAATAGAACGCGAAGGTATTAGCTTCCAACACCCCTGCAAACCTCTATTTATCGCCACTTACAACCCCGAAGAAGGGCCGCTCCGAGAACATTTGCTCGATCGAATTGCGATCGTACTTTCAGCCGACGCAGCACTCGAATTAGAAGAAAGAGTCTATGCAGTAGAACAAGCTTTATCTTACTCCAGCTCCCCCCAAGAATTCCTCAATCAATACAGCGAAGATACCGACAACCTCAAAACCCAAATCATCCTAGCCAGAGAATGGCTCAAAGATGTCAGCATTAAACGCGAACAAATTGCCTACCTAGTAGAAGAAGCCATCCGCGGCGGCGTTCAAGGACACCGCGCCGAAATATTCGCAGTCCGCGTCGCCAAAGCCGCCGCAGCCATCGAGGGACGCACAGAAGTTAACGCCGAAGACCTGCGCCGCGCCGTAGAATTAGTCATCGTACCCCGCGCCACCATCATCCAAACTCCCCCAGACGAAAACTCTCCTCCTCCTCCCCCCCCACCGCCTCCCCAAAAGCAGTCAGAACAAGAACAAGACGAACCAGAAAACGAGCAAGAAGACGAAGAAGACCAAGAGGATGAAGACAACCCGGAACCTGAAGAAGAACCAGAAAAAGATACCATTCCCGAAGAATTTCTCTTCGACCCCGAAGGAGTAATTCTTGACCCCAGCGTGCTTTTCTTCGCCCAAGCCGCCAACCGCCAAGGCAAATCCGGCAGCAGAAGCACCATTTTCTCCGAAGATAGAGGCCGTTACGTCAAGCCAGTATTGCCCAAAGGCCCCGTCCGCCGCATCGCCGTTGACGCCACCCTCAGAGCCGCCGCACCCTACCAAAAAGCCCGCCGCGACAGGAATTCTCACCCCCCCCAAGCTGCGGGGGGGCAACAGGCGAGTCAACCCCCCGGGCAAGGGGGGGTTGAGCGCCGTGTATTTGTGGAACAGGGAGACATTCGGGCGAAGCGCTTGGCCAGAAAAGCTGGAGCTTTAGTCGTATTTGTCGTCGATGCTTCCGGTTCGATGGCGCTCAACCGGATGCAGTCGGCCAAAGGTGCAGTCATGCAGCTACTCACAGAAGCTTATCAAAGCCGCGACCAAGTTGCTCTGATTCCCTTTCGCGGAGAACAAGCAGAAGTGCTGCTACCGCCGACTCGCTCGATAGCCTTGGCCCGCAAGCGTTTGGAACGGTTGCCCTGCGGCGGCGGTTCCCCCCTGGCCCACGGTTTGACTCAAGCCGTCCGCGTCGGAGTCAACGCGCGGCAGTCTGGAGATGTCGGTCAAGTTGCGATTGTCGCCATTACCGACGGACGCGGTAATATTCCTTTGGCTCGTTCTTTGGGCGAACCGATTGTAGATGGAGAAAAGCCGGATATTAAGAAGGAATTGTTAGAAATTGCTGCGAAAATTCGCGGTTTGGGAATGCAGTTGCTGGTGATTGATACCGAGAGCAAGTTTATTTCGACTGGCTTTGCGAAGGAGTTGGCCAAGACTTCTGGGGGGAAATACTATCACTTGCCGAAAGCTACTGAACAGTCGATCGCAGCTATGACTAAAAATGCTCTGCGCGACGCGATCGGCTAAAATTCTTAAATCGAGATTCCACCCGCATTTATGGACACGGGCCTCACGCCTGTGTTACCTCTGCGGTTAACAATCAAACACTCGGATTTTGGCAAAAAGTCTAATTTTTAACTCTCACTCTCCGGCGAGTCACCGCCAGCGAACCCGCAATTAAACCCAACCCTACCACGGTCGAAGGCTCAGGAATTCTTACGGGCAGAGGCACCGGCGTTACGGTTCCCGGGCTAGGGCTTGGAGAAGTTGTACCTTCGCGGAGTTGACTGATTTGAGCCAGCAACAAATTTTCTGAACCCTGCCGTGAAGCAGCGGTAGAAACGGCTTGGACATTAGCTGCAAGGGCAGCTTGACTGCCTGAAATCACAGCGGCGGCAGCCAATAAAATTCCGGCGGCAGTTGGCAATAATTTGCTAGGAAAAAAGGTGGGCATTGGACATTACCTGTTTAGCATTTTGTCGATCGAACTCGATCTCTCGATCGTTAATTTTTTGGGCCTTCCCTGTCTGAGCTACCTTAGCAACTAACCCAAGCTATTTGAGATTTTAGATTTTAGATTGTTGGGGTTTCCTGTCCCTAGTTTCAACTAAGCCCCAAATCAAAAACCTAAAATCAACTGCGGCCCCTGCTTCTAGCATAGAGTCCTCAATCCCAAATCGTAAATCCCAAATCCAAAATTGATTGATCTCGCCTATCTGCGATTCCATCCACTCTCAGCTTGCCCCTCCCGCAGATAGCGCCGGCCCTTGAACCTTAATTATAGCTCTGCAGCGACGCGCAACGGTGCGTGAGGGCAACACGGCACAGACTTGTACGCAGTCAATTATAAACAATCGATCCCTGCTTTGGAGTGATTTCACCCCCGTTCTTTATCAAATCTTTAAACTCTTTCAGGTTTTGCAAACAAACTGTAAAGCTGTCAAAATATAGATAGCAATTCTCAGCCAAAATTAGGTAAATCCTCGTGAGTAACACAAGCAATTTTCGCGAAGCCGTGCGCGAGGCGAAAAACCACGCCCTCGTAGGCCCCAACGTCATCTCCAACGCTCTCCCCTTCGTGGGCGGCGGACTCGTCTTAACTGCTGTCGGCGCCTACGGCGGCCTCGGAGTGATCCGCAACTATCCCGGGATATTCTTTCCCACCTTCATCGCCGCGATCGTAGTAGAATTAATTCTGTTCTTCGTCGCCCGCGGTGCCGCCGAACAAGGCAACAAAAATACCGCTTTGCCCCTGCTGGCAACCTACAGCCTGCTTTCGGGCTACACCCTCAGCGGATTGGTATTTACAGCCCTCAGAACCCAAGGCGTCGGCATCTCCGGGATCGGTTTTGCAGCACTCGGCTGCGGCATTACCTTTATCGCCGCCCGCCAAATTGGCTCCAACTTGTCCGAAACAGACGGCATGGCCCTCACCAAAACTATCAGTTTAGGTGTCATTGCTTTGTTCGTCGTCGTTGTCGGTCAGGTTCTGCTCTCTGTATTTGGCATCTACACCCCAACTTGGTTGGAAATTGGCATTTCCGGCATCGGCGTATTTCTGTTCGCCGGCGCTGCGATCGTCGATTTTTACATATTACCCCGCAGCTACCGCGACGACCAGTATTTGCCCGCCGCTCTGTCGATGTACTTGACCTACATCAACTTGTTCATCTTTATTCTGCGCCTGCTGATTGCTATCAACAGCCGCGATTAATAATTGAAACTTTAGCTTAAAAAAAACCGCGGCTCGATCGATATCCGGCCGCGGTTTTTGATTAAGATTGCGAATCAAGATAGTCCTCATTGCGTCCTCTGTCTATGATAAAAAAAAATTATATTATGTTCCAAGCCTGCAGACATGAGGTATAATGTTACTTTTTAATCACTCAATCAAAGCTCTTGTTATCTAATTCTGTCGATCGCGATTTCAATATTAATCACAAATTAATTGGGGAAAACTCATGTACTTAAAATATGAAGATATCAGGAGAGTCAGCGTAGAAATTACCTCCAGGTGCAATGCAGCTTGCCCCCAGTGTCCCCGCACCGGCAACCCGATTTTGCCGGGGGCGGAATTAAAGATGGAGGATATTGAGAGAATTTTCCCACAAGAGTTTTGCTCTCAGTTGGATTTGGTTTATATGTGCGGCAACTACGGCGATGCTATGACTAGCAATACTACAATTCCGGCGATCGAATATTTGCACCGCATGGGAGTTCCTCATATCTCCCTGTACACCAACGGTAGCGGACGCAATCCAGACTGGTGGCAAGCCCTGGCAAAGGCGATGACAGGAGAACACGATCGCGTAATTTTTAGTATCGACGGGTTGGCTGATACTAACAGCATCTACCGCCAAAATACCAACTGGGACAGGATAATGCAGTCGGTTAATGCCTTTATCCAAGCTGGCGGAAAAGCTGTATGGCACTACTTGATATTTGAACACAACCAGCACCAAGTAGAAGCAGCACGGGATTTAGCCCAACAATTAGGATTTGTCGAGTTTGTACCGAAAGCTACCTCTCGTTTTGTGGCGAAAGAGATTTATGACAAAGAGTCCGCCAATCAACAGCCTCAGAAGGCAGAAAACTCTCAGGTAGATGCTAAGAGCGATCGCCCAAACCAACCAGCAACAGCTAATGTAGCAGCCCCTCAGCATCAAGAACAGGCCGCGCTTCAGTTCCACCGACAAGCTGAGGAATGCTTGAAACAAGGGCAACTGTCAGATGCGATCGCAGCCAGCCAACAAGCCCTAAAAATTCAACCTAATTTTGCAGCAGCCTGGAAAACTTTAGGCAATGCTGTTCAAGGTTTGGGGAAGATGCAAGCAGCAGCAGACTGTTACGCCAAAGCCCTAAAAATTCAGCCTAATTTTCCCGAAGTTTATGCTAATGTAGGCAGTCTTTATGCTCAACAGCAACAGTGGCAGCCAGCTAGTGCTTATTACCAAAAGGCGATCGAGCTTAAACCCAATTTTGCCGGAGCTTATCGCAATTTAGCTAAAGTGTTGACGCAGTTGGGGCAACCAGAAAAAGCAAATTATGCTTGGTATCAAGCTATAGCTATCGAAACCTCTCAAGCACCAGAAACAACTCCTTCTGTCCCATCAAAGCCAGCCAGCGAAGAACTCCAACCCCCATCGTTAGAACAATATAAAAATCCCCAGGGAGACCAATTTCTCCAAGCTGTAGAAACATTTGGTAGCCTAAACAATTACTACCGTAATGTAGAAATTAGCTGTCAAACTCAAGCCACCAAAGAAATTTTCATCAGTTTTGAAGCGGAACTCTGGCCTTGCTGTTGGGTAAGCCATACTAAATACGCTGTTTATAACCACACTTACAGACCGCAAATGCTGGCTTTAATTGAAAAGTACGGAAATGGTTTTAATTCTCTCAGAACTCAATCGGTGAAAGATGCGATCGCCAGAGATTGGTTTCGCGAAGACCTCACAAAAAGTTTTTCCTGTTCTAAAAGGTTGGACGTATGCGCTCACGAATGCGGTAAAACTTTCAATTCAACAGGTTCGCAGTATATCTAAGAAGGAAGGCACGACACGGATTTGCACACGGATACACAGATTAATTGCTGAAATGTCGAAATTTCAGCTAAACTCAAAAATACACCCCACAACTAGGAGAACTCACAGTGGAAGTTCTAGACATCAAACACAATATCGAAACTTTGTCCGATCGCCTAACGGGCCTACAAGACTGTCTTTAGCTCAGCATTAACCGCCGAAAGCCAAAAGTTACAACAGCTAGCAGCACAGCCGGAATCTGGCAAAAGCATCAATACAGGCGAACGGCTACTTCAAGAACTAGAGGCACTCCAATCCTACCAGGCAAAACTCAACCAGTGCCAAACAATTTTGGCAGATGCTACAGCAGCACTGGAGTTACTCGAATTTCAAGCAGACGAGGAATTAGAGCAAGAACTTCAAACTAATTTAGCTCAACTCAACTGCTCTCTCGAAGAGTGTGAATTAGAGCAATCCTTGAGCGGGCCGTGCGACAAAAATGGAGCCTACCTGATAATTAATGCAGCAATAGATGACTTAGATGCTCGAGAATGGGCAGAAATGTTGCTGACAATGTACTATCGTTGGGGACAGAACCAAGGCTATAGAGTTGCGTTAGTTGAAGATTTCGTATCGACGACATATATAGGAATTAATTCTGCAACTTTGGCAAGAGCAGAAGTTAAGTCTGCAACTGTGGCAATAGACGGACGTTGCGCTTACGGCTATCTAAAGTCAGAAACAGGAGTGCATCTACTGAAACGTACATCGCCTTTTGATATTACCAGAAAGCGCGCTAGTCCAGCGACGGTGGAAGTTGTACCAATGTATGTGGAAGAGGAGATTCCACAGCAGGATTTAGAAATAATGTGGCCTTCCCCCCACCAGACTTCGATTATCCGACCTTACGTGAAGATTATTCATCTTCCTACGGGTATTTCTGCAATATCTAATCAGGATCGGGTGCAACGGAAAAATAGAGAAAACGCTTTGGCGGTTCTCACCAGCAAACTGTTTGCTATTATGCAAAGGCAAGAAGTTGCAGAAATTGCAGACATTCGGTGCGATCGCCTAAAAATACTCCTTAACCAACCAATTCGGGAATATCAATTTGCCAGCGACAGCGCGAATCCGGGCAAAGTTCTGGATCTCCGTACAGGAATCCAAACAACAGCCGTCGCCGAGGTGCTCGACGGCAAACTTGACTCATTTATCAAAGCTGGTGTGCTGCTGAAAAATTGATTTGCACATTTAGAGCAAAATTTCAGCTAAACTCAAAAATACACCCCACAACTAGGAGAACTCACAGTGGAAGTTCTAGATATCAAACACAATATCGAAACATTGTCCGATCGACTGGGTACAACCCAGGACTATCTTTGACATCCCTGCACTTACAGCCAAAATTCAAGACTTAGAGCAAATCTGCGCCCAACCAGCATTTTGGGACGACCAAGATCGAGCTCAAGAAACCCTCCAAGAACTTAATGACTTCAAATCTCATTTAGACCAATACCGCGGCTGGCAAACGAGCTTGGAAGATGCTAAAGCTATTTTAGAACTGCTGGAGTTAGAAGCCGACGAGTCCCTGTTCCAAGAAGCCTCATCGAGTCTTTCTCAGTTAACCCGCGAGCTCGACCAGTGGGAACTGCAACAATTACTATCGGGACCCTACGATGAAGGCGGCGCTGTTTTGACGATTAACGCCGGGGCCGGCGGCACAGATGCTCAAGATTGGGCCGAAATGCTGCTGCGGATGTACACCCGCTGGGGGGAAAGTCAAGGTTACAAAGTACATTTAATGGAAATTTCCGAGGGAGAGGAAGCAGGTGTTAAATCGGCTTCTTTGGAAATTGTCGGCCGTTACGCTTACGGTTATATGCGATCGGAAAAAGGCACTCACCGCTTGGTCAGAATTTCGCCTTTTAATGCTAACGACAAGCGTCAAACCAGTTTTGCTGGCGTTGAAGTGATGCCAGTTCTCGATCGATCCGTCAAGTTGGACATTCCCGAAAAGGATTTGGAAATCACGACTTCCCGCGCTGGTGGCAAGGGCGGGCAAAACGTTAACAAGGTAGAAACCGCAGTCCGCATCGTTCACCTTCCTACTGGCTTGGCCGTCCGCTGCACAGAAGAACGCAGTCAGTTGCAAAATAAGGAAAAAGCTCTGGCATTACTCAAGGCTAGACTGTTGGTGATTGCTAAGGAACAGCGGGCTTCGGAAATTGCCGAGATTCGCGGCGACATGGTGGAGGCGGCTTGGGGCAACCAAATTCGCAATTACGTTTTTCACCCATACCAAATGGTCAAGGATTTGCGTACAGGAGTCGAAACAACGGCCATCGAAGATGTGATGAACGGCGAATTAGACCCGTTTATTCAAGCTTACCTGCGGCAGGAAAATCAGTTGATAGCCCAAACCGATTCAACCGCGCGAATATAATTCGCGCTTTGACATACAAAGTCCGCCTGCGCGGACTAAAGAATCAAGAGCGGTGATGGCAGCGGATTTGGTATAATTTTGGGGTTTTGGCCGATCGCCCGACCTTCAACAGGTCGCGCGGTCAAAAACCTTGATATGATAAAACTTGATCTGACAAACACTAAGGAGAAATAATGACCCAAGTTGTAATAGGCGAAAATGAAGGGATTGAGTCAGCCCTGCGACGGTTTAAGCGACAAGTTTCCAAAGCGGGTATTTTCCCCGACATGAGAAAGCACCGCCACTTTGAAACCCCGTTGGAAAAGCAGAAGCGCAAAGCTATTGCCAGAAGGACTAAGAGACGCTTTCACCGCAACAACAAACCCTAGAATTATTAGCACTAAATTGATTCGGCAGATATAATGCCTTGCGATTCTAGTACCGCAGCGACTCGGAGAATCACCGCTTCGCTGTAGGGAGCACCAATAATTTGTACCCCCAAGGGCAAAGCGCCGGGCCGCTGTACGGGCACGCAAAGAACGGGCAAGCCAATAAATGATAGGGGTTGGGTGAACAGTCCGAGATTGGGACGCACTAAGATTTCTTGTCCGGCTATTACCATTTTCTCGACGCCAATTTCAGGGGCAGCTATCGGGGTTGCGGGTGCGAGGATGATGTCTGTGTGTTGGAATATTTCGCGAATTCGATCGCGGTACCACTGTCTGAATCTCTGGGCTTGCAAGTACCAAGTCGCAGGGATCAGGGTTCCCGCTAAAAAGCGATCGCGCGTCGCCGGATCGAAGTCTTGAGGGCGCGATCGTAAATTGTCCAAATGCAAGTTTCCCCCCTCGCAAGCGGTAATGATAAATGCCGCAGCCCGGGCGCGATCGGATTCCGGTATGCTGACAGTTGCAAGCCCCCCTATTTTTGGGGGGTTTGTTGTTTTTTCTGTTTGACCACAATCCAAGACATTTGTCAAGGCTTTAGCGACTCTTTCTACAGCATCCATTGCTTCCGGTTCGGCCCCTGTGGCGAAATACCCGTCAGCAACAGCAATTCTCAATCCTTCGATGCCTTGATTTAACTGCGACGAACAAAGTTCTGGCGGGCGTTGAGTGCAAACAGGGTCACGAGAATCAGGGCCTTGCAGGATATCGTACAGCAGCGCCATATCTCTGATCGATCGCCCAAACGGCCCCACACAATCCAAACTACCCGAAAATAAATAAGCGCCAGCCCTGGACAAACGGCCGTAAGTAGGCTTAAACCCAAAGACACCGCACAAAGCAGCCGGTACGCGGATGGAACCGTTAGTATCAGAACCGAGAGTGATGGGTACAAAACCGGCGGCGACTGCTGCTGCGGAACCGCCGCTGGAACCGCCGGCGATGCGCGCAGTATCGCGGGGATTGCGAGTCGGCCCGTAGTGGCTGTTTTCGGTGACGAAACCGTAGGCGTACTCATCCATGTTTAGCGTACCCACGAGTACAGCCCCGGCTTGTTTTAGTCGGGCGACCACAGCCGCGTCCTGGGTAGCCGGAGGATTGTCAGCGTTGATTTTTGACCCAGCTAGGGTGGTAATTCCGCCGATATCGAACAGGTTTTTGACAGCGAAGGGAACGCCTGCTAAAGGGCCTGGGTTTTGGTTATTTGCGATCGAATTATCTATATTTTCGGCTGCTGCGAGTGCGCTTGATGCAGTGATTGCAGTAAAGCAATTGAGGACGTTATCTCGATCGGCAATTCGTTCTAATGCCGCAGTCACAACCGCTGTCGCTGTAATTTTACCACTTTTAACCGCTGATGCTGTGGCGACTGCATCCGCTTGTGCTAAAAATTTACGTTCATCTGCGTTCATCTGCGGTTAAAAATCAGGGTTCAAACACTGGCGCAGCTTCGATTTCGTGGGGCAGGGGGAATTCAGTAACGAGTTGGGCGATCGCAGCTATTCTCTCGAAGTTTACCACAACACCGGGGCGGTGTTCCGGGTCTAAGGGTAAGTTTATCAGTTCAGCGGTGCGATCGACATATTCTTCTATATTTGTCATTAATCCATCCCAAACAACATCAGCGTTCATCCGCGTACATCTGCCCTCATCTGCGGTTAAAAAGCTAAGGTTCAGATATAGGTGCGATCGATTATTGTATTGTAATCGCGATCGGGCAGTCAGTTATTATTGCTCAGTTTTTTGTATTCCTCGGATTGTCTGATATCATCTAAAGGTGATATAGATTCATTTGGTATATCGGGACTGAATTCTATACATATATCAAGAACAGCTTTATTATACTTTTTATAATCATCATTTTCGTAATATGAATTTACGACTTTTGCCTGCATTCTCAATTTTCCTTCCTGCCATCCTCCAGAACCCACTTTGAGAAGTTTACAATTTACTGCTTTTATACATTTCCATTGAATCTCACTGCAGATAAAACCTCCAGAATCAAATGAGATAGTGCTTAAGTCCGATTTAATATCAGTACGTTCTTGAGAAAGACCACCCTTATAACTAGGTTTTTCGTGATAACTTCTTAAAAACTTTTCCTGAAATTGTTGACTCATTAAAACCTTAAATTTGCCCACTGTAAATGTATTATTGTTGTCGAATAACAAAACCTCATCATCGCGGTCTAGTGGTTGAAATTTATCACTCATAAAATTAGATTCTGTCATGTATCTTTAAATCTCATCCCTGTAGAACCAGGAGTTACAAATGTTCCCGTGGGAGTGTCGCCCCTAGGAATACAACTATCTTAACCTTTTTTATGTCTGCTTGTTTAGCAGATTTCATGAACTCAGCCCGGTTCGATGTTTGTTCCCAACTCAAGCACTGACAGTTTCCCGCAACTTCTCAACGGCAACACCCAGCGGAGGCAAAGTAAAATCCTCAGCATCCATTAATTCCTTAACCTTCTCAAAAATCTCAACCTCCGCCTCTTCCTGATCCGTTAGTTTATCATAAAAACAAGGGTCAGTAAACCACTGCTCAAAAGCAAACCTTAACACCCCATTCGGGTCAAGCATAAACTGCCAATACTTAGAAACTCGGTTATCAACTACTTCAAACAGCGGTGCCGGAGTCTGTATGGGATAATAGCTGTAATTATCATCACAAATATAGTACCAAACTATTCCCTGCCACGATCGGATTGCATAAACAACATATTCCTTGCCAACAGTCAACGGCAATTCAACCTTTTTCGTATAACCTCTTGCCGGATCGATATAATTTTCCGGCAGAACTTCCCCAGTATTAGCAATACAGCGAACAATCATAACTTGTCTACCTATAAATTCTTAGGTGCTATTTTAGGATATTGTCGTTTAAATTTTAATTCAACTTGTTGGAAAATTTTTGCATTTTCAAACCAGTGCACTTGTACGGAAGCTCCATTAATTACAAAAGCCTGAATGCTAGTTATTTTGTACCAGTCTTCGGGATTACCTCCATAGAGGGCAACCAGTCTGGAAACATCCCCTAGTATATCGTCAGGGCCGCCCTGAATTGCTCTAAAATTACCAGCCTTAGCATCTTGCAACAGAAGTTGCTCCTGCAAATTTCTGGGACTCTCATTGGGAATAGCACCTTGATTCACAATTTAACAGCTTCAAATATTGTTTGTCACATACCATAAAAACTAATTTTAGCAGGTGCAGTTTCCGCCAATAACTTACCCCGCGAAATCACATACCGAACCGCAGCGCGCCTCCTAATTGCATCATAACAATCCTCAGCATCCAACACAATCAAATTTGCAGGTTTACCCACATCTATCCCATAATTCTCATCTCCCAAATTGAGAGTTTTAGCACCCTTGACAGTCACCATATCAAAACAAGCTGCAATCTCAGCCATTCCCGTCATCTGACAAACATGAACCGCCATATGAGCGACATCCAACATATTTCCCGTACCTAAACTATACCAAGGATCTTGCACGCAGTCGTGGCCAAAACTCACATTCAATCCCTGCTGCCACAACTCCTTAACTCGCGTCACACCACGGCGTTTGGGATAAGTATCAGCGCGGCCTTGCAGGGTGATATTAATTAAAGGATTGGCGATGAAATTAATTCCAGATTTGGCCAAACTTCCCATCAGCTTAAAAGCATAAGCATTGTTATAAGAACCGAAAGCCGTCGTGTGGCTAGCTGTCACCCGCGAACCAGCCCCGCTTCTAATCGCACAAGCTGCTACAACTTCCAAAAATCTCGACTGTTCATCATCGATTTCATCGCAGTGAACATCTATTAATCTATTGTATTTTTCAGCAAGCTCAAAAATTCGCTCAACCGACTTCACCCCATCTTCCCGCGTCAACTCATAATGCGGAATCCCCCCCACAGCATCCGCACCCATATCCAAAGATTTCTCTAAAAGTTTGTCATTTTCTGGACTTCCGTAAATCCCGTCTTGGGGAAAAGCCACAACTTGCAGAGTCATCCAATCTTTGACTTGTTCTCGAACTTCTAAAAGTCCTTGCAAAGCTGTCAGCGTCGGTTCGCTAACATCAGCGTGACTCCTGACAAACAAAATCCCTTGAGACGCTTGCAGCCTTAAAGTTTCAACAGCCCGTTTTTTGACATCTTCCAGAGTTAAACTTTGCTTACGTTCCCCCCAAATTTGAATTCCCTCGAACAAAGTGCCGCTTTGATTCCATCGCGGTTCCCCCGCAGTCAAAGCCGAATCGAGATGAATGTGCGACTCCACAAAAGGAGGACTGACTAATTTGCCTTGAATGTCGATTTCGGATTCTCCCAATTCGGGAATCTGCGGCGCTACGGCGGCTATTTTGTCCCCATCTATGGCGATATCCACTGTTTGACTGTCGATCGCACCTAACAAACGACATTCGCGCAGAACAATGCTATACTTTTGCTCAGGCATGACAATTGCACCTATTTTAACACTTGTAAACTTTATACTTCCTAGTGGCGATTCAGCTTAGTGAGGCAAAAAAAATTCCCTCCTTCTCCTCCTCTGCGTCCTCTGCGCCCTCTGCGGTTAAAAAATATTACTCAAAAAACCAACCTATAACAATAATCACCCAGAAAAAAGCGCAACTACAAATCGCAATATCAAACAATCTCAAACTCCAGATTGTGATTTTTCACAAAATCAAAGGTAAAATGGTCAACCACATTAGTATCGCTCAATTCCAAATTGTAAAAATCAACAAAATCCGCATCAAAATACGGCCCAGCGTGCCAAGTCCCCACATCTAACTTAATAAAACAATTGCCCGGAATCCGAAAAGCAGCCATATCCTCTAAACTCGGTTTATCGCTATCCCCAGGAGGCGCAACCGCTATCAACCAATCCTTCCCCTCCAAAGAACCCAAACACTGAGTACATTCAACGTGCCGTGTAATTTTGCCAAACTTGCGACCTTTGTTTTGCAGCCGCATAATGTAAAATCTAGGAATGCCTTTTTGCAAGTTTAACTGAGCTTCCTCAGCATCGAAAGACTTGCCATCAACAGCCGCAAAGATAACTTGACCGTAACTCCGAAAATTCTCCGGTGTCACGAATTTTGCGGACAACTGCTTAGTCGAAAGTGATTCATTCATAAATCCCAACATCCCTAGCTTTCTCCGTCATAAATATTCTAATATAAATAGTAAGATCACTTAATTTTTACACAGGGTACAGCCAGGAATAGGCTTTTATACTTGTTCCACAAAAAACTTAATTGATTTACTGCCAAAGCGCTACAGACATTACCTATCTTCTGCTTCCTCTTGTTTCTCTTCCTACCCTTCGGGAACGGCTTCGCCGAACGTGTTCTTAGCGTCTTTGCGGTTGGTTAAAAAAATATTAATTAAGTCCGATCGCCCAAATTACCCTTACAATCAAAATCAGCACACTGCTGCAAAAAACGAGCCGGAATATCAGGCCGAGCACCCCAATGCAAATGCAAATAAGAAGCGTGCACCTGACAAACTCCCCAACCTTCAGCAACCGCTTCAACTTCCCCCCGTTTCCCATACCTCCAACTGTGATAAACTGGATTACTCGGTTCCACAGTTAAATGCGATCGATGAAACTCATGTCCCCAAACCCGATCGAGAGCAGTTAACACCGAACTATCCCTCACCGCCACAGCTTCTCGGTATCCCAGCGTCAACCGCTTTCCCATCGCAGCAGCAGTTTCCAAAACTCCCACGCCTGGCCAAAAATTGCCATCGAAGTCTACAATAGAATCACACAAATACATCAAACCGCCGCACTCCGCATAAGTCGGCATTCCCGAAAAAATCGCACTTCTTACTGCATCCCGAATTAAAATATTACCGCTCAATTTTTGAGCAAAAACTTCGGGAAAACCGCCACCAAAATATAACCCTCGCACATTGTCAGGAAAAACAGCATCATCAAGCGGACTCCAAAATACCAACTCCGCACCCAACTCTTCCAACAAATCAAGATTATCCTGATAGTAAAAATTAAAAGCCCGATCGCGCGCAACTGCAATCCTCACTCCAAATTGTTTTCCCAAAGAGTTGACAACATCATCTTTTTGAGCTTCAATTCCTGAAGGGAGACTGTGCCTATCCAAAAGTTGCTCTGACCCCTCACCCCCCCCCATTCGAGTTGCAGCCAACAAAGGCAAAAGTTGCTCCCAGTCAAAACTAACAGCAGCCAAATCAGCCAGTTTATCGATCGCAGCATGAAGATTCGGCAACTCCTCAGCAGGAATCAAACCCAAATGTCGATCGGGAATAGTAACAGCCTCATCCCTACGCAAAACCCCCAAAATAGGTAAATTGAGCGGTTTTAGAGCATCTTGAAGCAACTCCAAATGTCGATCGCTCGCCACCCGATTCAGCACCAAACCAGCGAATTTAAGGTTAGGGTTAAAAGAACGAAAACCGTGGGCGATCGCAGCCACAGAACCAGAGAGCCTGCTGCAATCTATCACAAACAATACCGGCAAATTCAGCAAATGAGCAACATGAGCCGTAGAAGCAAAGGAAATAGAATAGTGTTGTTTTCCTTCTGGCTTGCTTAAATCCGTTAAATCCTTTACATCGTTTACATCTCGTACAACCGTTGCCGAACTTCTATCCGTTACGAAATCCGTTGCCGAACTTTCTGCTTCTTTCTTCCGAGAAACCCCATCAAATAGTCCCATCACCCCTTCAACTAAGGCATAATCGACATCTTGAATGTGACGAGAAAAACACTTTTTTACATAAGATTCAGACGTTAATACCGGGTCTAAATTCCGACAGGGGCGACCAGTAACAAATGCGTGAAACATCGGGTCAATGTAATCGGGACCAACCTTAAAAGATTGAACATTCAAGCCGCGGCGGATTAAATAAGCTAAAAGGGCGATCGTTACAGTAGTCTTTCCCGCACCGCTGCGTTCGCCAGCAATTACTAAAGCCATAGTTCTAAATTATTTACAAAAAATACATATTTAACTAACCGCGAAGACGCGAAGGGCGCGAAGGAAGAATGAGAAGAATAGTGGTAATTTCGTGGCTTTTGGGAAGTAATTTAGAGTTGGGAGTCAAAGAACATTATTAATTCAAAACTCATAGCTTCTAACTCACAACTTCCAAAAAAGTAGGGCAGACATTGCCTGCCCCACTGAATATTAACTCAATCCTTCTTCCTTCTTCCTTCTTCCCTCTTCCTTCTTCCCTCTTCCTTCTTCCCTCTTCCTTCTTTTTACCGCTTAGCTAACTTCAGTATTTGAGCCGTCACTGCCAAACTTTCTTCGTAAAGCACATCTCGGCCCCAACTCTGCAAGTGCTGGCCCAGCAACTGTTCCGTCACCTGATCGAACAGAGGACTCACCTGGTTAAACCGATCGGTTTGAGCGCCACCCTTCGTTTCCATCCGCATACAGCCGCCCACTTCCGAACACAGAACCGTACCGCAGTCAGCTTTTTCGTTCGTAGAACTCAAACGCAGAGCAATCAAATCGCCCGGGACATCGCCCGTATCAGCAGTAGGAATAGCAGCCAACTCCGCTTCTACAAACCGTTCGTCCGGTCCTGCGAATTTAATTCGCTTGATTTGGTAATCGCCCTCTTCCTGTTTGAAAGCAACAGGACGCCACTGAAGCCGGCTCGCCAGCCAACCCAAATACATCAGCGCTTGCGTAGAATTGTCCTGTTCGTAATCGATCGTCACCCGATCGATTTCCCGAATCGCAGCGCGGCGTTCCGGGGCGTCAAAAGCCTCAGCAGCCAACTCTTGCCACGCGGCCAGCCGGCGCCAATTGAGATCCGCGATCGGAATTCCATCTTCCATCAGACTTTGCATCAACAGCAATTCCGCTTCACACTCGGCAAAGCTGCTAGAGTCAACAATCACAGAACTGCTAATTGTCGCCAGCCGCTGGAACAAAACTCGATCGGCATCAGGATTCGCTTTCCACCACAGCAGCGTCGGCAAATTGGCGATCGTCAGCGCCGTCACGATGCCGCTCACACGTTCCAAAGCAGCTTCCGTACCCCGCAGCGTAATGTACTCGCAGCAGATCAGATTGCCAGTGGTGCGCTGGTGAACCGGACAATAAGCAGCCACTTGAGCCTGTACGCCCGTATCTTCCCCCGCCGTCGGGCACAGAGCAATAATCCGGCAGGGATTGGCAGCCACGATCGCATCAGCCACGCCCGAACCCCCGGAACCCAAACCACTCGAGCCCATCTCCTCGCCTTTTGAATTTTTGCGAGCCACTTCTTCCCGCAAAGTCGCCAGCAATTCAGCGTTAGGTTTGCCAGTTCTCGGCAGCCCGTAAGCTTTTTGAGCCGCCCTGATGCTAGAGGCCGTCATCGGCCCGGTAATACCGTCCACCGGCCCGTCGTAAAAGCCCAGATCCGCTAATAACCGCTGAGTTTCTTCGGGTTCGTAGACTATAAAAGTAAAAGTTGTTGCCCTACTAGCGATCGGAACATCGCCCTTTGACCCTGATTCTCTGTAACTTTCCCAAATTTGACTCAATTCGGCCTCTATTTGGTCGAGCGACACATCTTTAGGATTTTGCAGCGAAACCAGAGGCGGAGCTTTAATCGGTGTCATCGTCATCGGTTTTTTCTCCTTTGTCAGTTTTTAGTCATCAGTGATTGGTCATTAGTTCAGTAGTCCTGGAGATCCCAAAATTTTAGACCCTAGTTTAAGCTCTCAGATTCATCTGTGCAGTAAATCTAAAATCTAAAATCGACTGACTTTTAAAGTCTGCGCCACTTGCGGCCGTCTCTGTTAATTAGCAGTTCTGCTTCCGCCGGTTCCCAAGTACCCGCTTCGTATTTAGGAACCAACTCCTGTTCGTTGGACGATTCCCAATCCATCAGCGCCGGCGTTACCACCCGCCAAGCTTCTTCCACTTCATCAGAACGGGTAAACAAAGTTTGGTCGCCCAGCATACAATCAATTAACAGGCGATCGTAAGCATCCGAAGATGTCACCCCAAAGGAAGAACCGTAACTGAAATCCATATCCACCGTCCGCGTCCGCAAATCCGGCCCCGGCATTTTCGCCTCAAACCTCAGCGAAATCCCCTCGTTGGGATGCACGCGCATAGTCAAAACGTTAGGAGTAGTTTGTTGTGCCGCGGACTGAAAGATTAGCAGCGGAACTTCGCGGAACTGAATCGCAATTTCGCTAACTTTTTTCGGCAACCGTTTGCCGGTTCGCAGGTAAAAAGGCACTCCCTGCCAGCGCCAGTTGTCAATCATAAACTTCATCGCCACAAAAGTCGGCGTTGTCGAATTGGCAGCAACCCCCGGTTCATCGTGGTATCCTGGCACGGGTTTGCCCTTCATCCAACCTGCGGAATATTGACCGCGAATCGCTGAGAACTCCAAGTTATTCAAATCTGCCAAGCGAGTGGCTTGCAGAACTTTCATCTTTTCGGTGCGGATGCTGTCAGCGTCGAGCGAGTTCGGCGGTTCCATCGCCGTCAGACAGAAAATCTGCATCAAGTGGTTTTGCAGCATATCCCGCAACGCCCCAGAGGATTCGTAGTAACCCGCCCTGTCTTCTACGCCTACTGTTTCTGCAACTGTAATTTGTACGTGATCGACAAATTGCCGATTCCACAGCGGTTCAAAAATCGCGTTAGCAAACCGAAACACCATTAAATTCTGAACAGTTTCTTTACCCAAATAGTGGTCGATCCGGTAAACTTGCTGTTCTTGGCAAACCTGCTGCACGACTCGGTTGAGAGCTTTTGCTGAACTCAAGTCGCGGCCGAAGGGTTTTTCAATTACCAAGCGGTGTTTTGCTGGGTCAACTAGCATTTGAGCAGCGCCTAGTTGCCTAATTGCTTCTGGGAAAAAGTTCGGGGAAACTGATAGATAAAATATGTGATTGCCGCGAGTTCTCCTTTCTTCGTCGATTTCCGCTAAGAAAGCTTTGAGTTTTTCATAGCTTTCGGGGTTATCAATGTCGCCCGGACAGTAGTACAAACCTTGAGCGAAATCTTGCCACAATTCTTCATTGCCAATGCCGCCGCCAAATTCTTCAATGCCTTCGCGCATTTGCTCTCGGAAGTAATCGTGACTCCAAGGGCGGCGGGCTACTCCCACCACGGTAGTTTCCGGTGGCAAGCGCCGATCGCGCTTCATCTGATAAATTGCAGGTACCAGTTTGCGCTGGGTGAGATCCCCAGAAGCTCCGAAGATCACCAGTATTTGCGGTTCCGGCACCCGTTCTTTTCGCAAACCGACCCGCAGTGGATTTTCAAGTAGCGTTACCATTATTTATTTTCCTTGTTCTAGTGGTGTTAACCCTGCCAAGACACCATGATAGTTTGCGGTCATTTCTGCTAGTTGCTGGGTGAGAGAGTTAATCGCTTCTTCATACTGCTAGAGGAGGCAGATGATTTTGCTCTCTAGGAACTTTGAAACCCATTAATCTCAAAATTCCTAGAGAGGATTTAATACTCAGCATTTAGGAAGCAAAACAATTATCTATTCCGATTCCTAAATGCTTCTGCCTTTCAGGATACAGATATCTGCCTAAGCGACGGGTGACAACTTCTGGACTTTCTCTTGCAAGGAATCTATCAGGGATTGGAACGGATTGACGAATTTCTCAATCCCGTCGAGGAGCAAGTCTGCCATCACTTTGTCCAAGTCGATGTCGATGTCGGGATCTTTGAGACTTTCGATCAGCGTGTAAGCTTCTGCAACGTTGTTCTCAATCCGGGGTGCGACATCGCAGTGGTCGAAACAAGCTTCAACAGTGTTCGGCGGCAAAGTGTTAACGGTGTCGGGGCCTATTAGTTCATCTACGTACATGACATCGCTGTAGTTGGGGTTTTTGGTGCTGGTGGAAGCCCACAGCAATCGCTGCACTTTCGCTCCTTTGGCTGCTAAAGCTTGCCAGCGATCGCTCGCTACGATCTCTTTATACTTCTGGTAAGCTACCTTCGCATTGGCGATCGCAATTTTCCCCTTCACTGCTTCCAGTTTAGCTTTTGTGGAAATATCTGTGACATTTTTGAGTTTTTCGTCAATCTTGCCATCGATATTGATGTCGATCCGGCTCAAGAAGAAACTGGCAACAGAAGCAGTATTGCTCACATCCAAACCTTTAGCCGCCCGCGCTTCCAAACCGCGAATGTAAGCCCAGAAGGTTTCGACGTAGCTGTCAACCGAGAACAGCAAAGTCACGTTAACGTTAATCCCTTCGCTGATGACTCGCTCGACTGCGGGCAAACCTTGAGCGGTTCCCGGAATCTTAATCATCACGTTTTCTTTGCCGATCGCATGATAATAGCGCAAGGCTTCGCTAATCGTGCTTTCTGTATCGTTGGCGATCGTCGGTGGCACTTCGATACTGATGTAACCGTCCAAACCCTTCGACTCTGCGTAAACCGGGGCGAAGATGTCGCAAGCGTTGCGGATATCTTCAAATACCAGAGATTCGTAAATCTCCATTACAGATTTACCCGCCCGGATGCCGGCTTCGATATCCGCGTCGTAAATCACATTACCCGCGATCGCTTTCTCAAAAATAGCCGGATTAGATGTAATCCCGCGCAGTCCCCTACTTTCAATCATCTTTTTGAGTTCGCCGGACTGGATCAAATCGCGAGTCAAATTGTCCATCCAGATACTTTGGCCAATTTCTTTGATTTCTAACAGGTGATTCGTTGGCGTTGCTGTCATTACTGTAACTCCTACAATTTGATAGCTGTTAATTGGGACTTGAAAATTGAAAATTGAAAATTGGTAATGGGGAATTGGCAATCGGGAATTGGCAATCGGGAATTCGTAATAGGGAGTCGAAAGTTATAAGTTAAAACCCTCTTCCTTCTTCCTGACATCCGTTACATCCGTTACATAATCCGTTGCCGAACTTCCCTCTTCCTTCACTCTTGGACTGTTCTAGGATTGCGCGCTCGATCTTGAATAAAAGACTCGACCATCGCTACATTTTCTTTACTGCCGACAATCAAGGGCGATCGCTCGTGCAGCTTGGTCGGCACTACATCTAAGATGTCTTGAATACCGGTACTTGCCCGCCCGCCGGCTTGCTCCATCAAAAACGCCAAAGGAGCCGATTCGTAGAGCAAACGCAATTTGCCCTCCGGTTGTTTGACCGTTCCGGGGTACAAAAACACGCCTCCCTGGAATAAAATCCGGTGGAAATCTCCCACCAAAGCCCCGCCGTACCGGGCGGTGTAGCCTTCGCTGCGGTGTACGTAGCGAATGTAGTCTCTCAAAGATTCCTCCCACTGCCAGAAGTTGCCTTCATTAACGCTGTAAATCGGGCCGCGATCGGGAACCTTAATGTTTTCGTTAGCTAGAATAAACTCGCCCAAACTGGGATCGAGGGTAAAGGAATGAACACCCTGACCGATCGAATAAACCAGCATGGTACTCGGGCCGTAGAGCACGTAGCCTGCCGCGATTTGTTTGTGTCCGTGTTGCAGCAAGTCGGAAGCAGAGCCATCTGCATCGTCTCCCTCTTGCTTGCGGATGCTGAATATGGAGCCGACATTGAGATTGATGTCAAGATTGGAAGAACCGTCTATGGGGTCGTAGAGCAGACTGTAGCGTCCGATCGGACAATTTTCGGGAATGTAATAGGGTTTTTCCATTTCCTCCGAAGCCAAGCGGCAGACAAGTCCGCTTTGCTGGAATACCGAGATAAACACTTCATTAGCATAGATATCCATCTTTTTGACGGATTCTCCCTGCACATTCACAGCCCCTGTAAACCCCAAGGCATCTGCCATTAACCCGGCCCTGCTAAGTCGCCTAGCGATCAGCTTGGCAGCTAGTCCGATGCGATTCATCAGGGCACTGAGATCCTGAGCATCTGCTGAAAAGCTGTGAAGTTGCTGGAGTACGTGACGGGATAGGGTTGTGCAATCGCGGTCTAAGGCTTGCACCTGATCGGTCGGGCCCAGGCGGGTTTCCCCTGTCGGCGCGTTTACCATGATTTTGATGTCCTCCCTGTCTTGCTGCTCTGGATTTGGGTTCGATGGAGTCCTTGACACTTGCCCCTGAATCGGCTTTTAGACCGATCGACCCCTAACTTCTATCTTAGGAAGGGTTTTGCGAAAGGGGGATAAACTTTAGGTGAATTTTAGATCTCCATCGAAAGTGTTATCAAAGAGTGAGGCGTTCGATCGACTATTTAGTCGGGCATTGTCTTTAAAATTACTAAATTTTTTAATAAACTGCTCTTGACGTAGAGAAAGAGCAGAAGAAATAAGGAAGAAAAAATAAGGAAGATTGTTGCTTGCTTAATTATCAAAAAGATTTCTAAAGATGTAGCAGGAGGAATTGCTTCTCTAGGGGCAAAGAATCTCGATATTTATGAAAATAAGACTGCAAAAGCGGAAGGCGATCGCACTTATTGAATACGGAGATCAAATGATTAGTTGAGAGTAGCGATCGCCTTTTCGATTGGTTATGCTTGAGTCAGGGCAATCGTTTCTGTCAGTTTACTGACAACAAAAATAAAGATGTTTGTGGTTAAATAGCGTAAAGGCAAGAAATATCTCGCCCTGACTGGGATAGTCTCGTTAATATCGTGCATCTCCTAAGCGTGAAGGTTCCATTGATGAGTAGTACCCCAAGAAAGAAAAAAACGATCCTGTTTTTGGCCGCCAACCCGAAAAACTCCACTCCCCTGCGCTTAGGTGAAGAGGCCAAGGAAATTGCAGAGGGGTTGCAACGCTCTAAAAAGCGCGACAAGTTTCAACTGGAGCAACAATGGGCGGTGACGCCAAGAGAAATGCAGCGAGCCGTATTAGATTATAAACCAGAGATTGTGCATTTCTCTGGGCATGGTGCAGGAGAAAGCGGTTTAGCATTGGAAGATGAGGCGGGAAAAATTAAGCTTGTAAATACCAAAGCTTTGGCAGCTTTGTTTGAGGCGTTTAAGGAGTACGTGGAGTGCGTAATACTCAACGCTTGCTATTCAGAAGTGCAAGCTGAGGCGATCGCACGTCACATTCCCTATGTTATCGGCATGAACCAAGCGGTGGGAGATAAGGCCGCACGAGAATTTGCTGTAGGTTTTTACGATTCGTTGGCTGCGGGGGAGTCGATCGAACGTGCCTATAAGTTGGGTTGCGTTAGCATCAGCATGGCTGATATTCCCGAAGAACTTACTCCGGTATTAAAGAAGAAGTCGGATTTTTCGGAGTTGGATGCAGCAGGGCGATCGCGCGATGCTTCTGGTAGCGATATCGTTGAGGAGTCGTCGCCTGCGGTGGAAAATGTGCGATCGATCGCCGCACCTCCCGTTTCTCTTCTCAATTTAGATAACCCAGAAGGTTCTTTGAGTTTAGATTCACCCCTATATATCGATCGTCCTCCCATCGAATCGGACTGCTACCAAACTATTGTAAAACCCGGAGCTTTAATCCGAGTCAAAGCCCCCCGGCAAATGGGAAAAACTTCCTTAGTGCAGCGAATTTTATACCGCGCCAAGGAAGAGGGATATCAAACAGCTTATTTAAACTTTCAATGGGCTGATGGCAGTTTTCTCACCCATCTTGATGAGTTGTTGCAGTGGTTTTGTGGTGAGATTACCAATGAATTAAATTTAGAAGATAGGTTAGGAGAATATTGGAAAGGCGTTCTCGGCAGTAAAAATAAAAGCACGAAGTATTTCCAACGCTATCTACTATCTGACAGCGATCGACCTCTTGTTTTAGGGTTAGATGAAGTCGATCGGATTTTTCAGCATTCCGAAATAGCAACCGACTTCTTTGGATTATTGCGAGCTTGGCACGAGCGGGGCAAAAATGAGGAAATTTGGAAAAAGCTGAGGTTAGTCATTTCTCACTCTCAAGAAGTTTATATTCCTCTCAATATTAATCAGTCGCCATTTAACGTGGGATTGCCGATAGATTTACCTGAACTAAATCAGATACAGGTAACAGATTTAGTGAATCGACACCGATTAAATTGGTCACATCAAGAGATTTGTGACATGATAGAAATGGTGGGCGGTCATCCTTATTTAGTTCGAGTTGCTCTCTACCAAGTTGCCAGGGGGAGAATTACCTTAGATAGCTTGCTAAAAGTCGCTCCTACTGAAGAAGGCCCTTACTACGATCATTTACGACGGCATTTAGTTAACTTGGAAACAGATGCAAAACTAGCAGCAACAATTAGACAAGTGATTAACAGCGAACAACCTGTAGAAATTAATACCGGAGAGGCTTTTAAATTGCGAAGCATGGGGTTGATCAAATTTCAGGGAAATGCTGTAATGCCATTGTGTGGTTTGTACCGTCAATATTTTCGCCATCGCCTAGCCTCTCCTCCAGCAAATATACCTGCTGTGCCACCAATAGAGAGTCATTTAGCAGCTATTATGTTCTCGGATGTTGTTAATTCCACCGCTTTATCAGTTGCCAACCAAAAGCTGGCACTAGAATTAGTGAATCGAGATTTCAGCATCATCCGAGGCATCTGCGATAAATATCAAGGCAAAGTTCTCAAAGAAATGGGCGATGGTTTATTAATTTGCTTTGCAGAAAGTGCCGTAAAAGCAGTCGCCTGTGCGCTAGAAATACAACGAAATTTTGCCGAAGCTGCTACAACCTTACCTCCGAGTCATGTTCTCCAACACCGCATTGGTATTCACTTAGGGGAAATCTTCATTTTTAAAAATGATATCAGGGGGGCTGGTGTAAATTTAGCTGCTCGTTTAGAAGGAAAAGCAGAGCCAGGAAAAATCTGTATTTCTGAAACAGTTTATCAAGTTGTTAAAACCCACTCAGATTTAAATGTGATTGACTTAGGTATGCAAGAGTTAAAGGGAATTCCTGAACCTGTACGGCTGTACAAATTGATTCCTTAACTTTCTGATTTTCCACCTATGAATTAACAATGACCTATGAAGGATTATCAATATCAAGTGGGAGGGAGTCTGCCTGCCAACGCTCCAACTTATGTCACTCGAAAGGCGGATGAAGAACTTTATCAAGCTTTAAAAGCCGGAGAATTCTGCTATGTTCTTAATTCCCGACAAATGGGAAAATCATCACTGCGAGTGCGGACAATGCAACGGTTACAAGCACAGGGAATCGCCTGTAGTAGCATTGATATCACAGAAATTGGCACTTCCGATATTACGCCAGAAGAGTGGTATGCAGGTGTGATCGATAGCATCGTCAGCAGATTAAATTTGTATGACGTTTTTGATTTAGATGAATGGTGGGAGCAGAATAGGTTACTATCGAATGTTAAACGATTTAGTAAATTCATTGAAGAAGTATTGCTCAAGAAAATTTCAGCAAATATAGTGATTTTTGTCGATGAATCGGACAGCTTGATCGGCTTAAAATTTAAAACAGAAGATTTTTTCGCCGTGATTCGTGATTGCTATAATAATCGAGCTGATAAACCTGACTATCGTCGATTGACATTTACAATGTTAGGGGTGGCAACGCCCTCAGATTTAATTCAAGACAAGCGACGAACTCCTTTTAATATTGGTCGAGGGATAGAGTTAACGGGGTTTCAATTAGCAGAAGCACAACCTTTGGCAGTTGGGTTAGAGAGTCAAGCAGAAAATTCGCAAGCATTGTTAGAAGCGGTGTTATATTGGACAGGAGGACAGCCGTTTTTAACGCAAAAAGTTTGTAAATTACTGCTCGATCGTGCCAACTCTGGATTCAGGCAAACTCCCGCTGAGTGGGTAGGGAATTTAGTTCGAGAAAAGGTGATTGAGTATTGGGAAGGGCAGGATGAACCTGAGCATTTAAAGACGATTCGCGATCGCACTTTACGCAGCGAACAGCGTGCCAGTCGGTTGCTGGGACTATATCAGCAAATTTTGCAGCACAATGAAATAGCGACTGATGATAGTCCCGAACAAATGGAACTACGATTAACTGGGTTGGTGGTTAAGCAGTCTGGCAAACTTAAAGTTTATAACCGGATTTATCAATCGGTTTTTAACCTAGATTGGGTAGAAAAACAATTAGCGGTTCTCCGCCCTTACAGCGAAACTTTTAAAGCTTGGATAGAGTCTAATTGCCAGGATGAATCGCGGCTGTTGCGGGGTCAAGCCTTGCAAGATGCTCAAACTTGGGCAGCCGATAAAAGTTTGAGCGATTTGGATTATCAGTTTTTAAATGCCAGTCGGGAAGTCCAACAACGGGAAGTTGAACGAGAGTTAGAAGCACAGAGACAAGCGAATAAAATTTTGACTCAAGCGAATCAGACGCTAATTAAAGCAGAGCAATTAGCCACCTATAAAGTCACTCAAGCCCAGAATTTAGCAAATGTCATCCAGGAAACTGCTTTTTCTAATGAATCATTTCGTTCAGGACAGACATTCCCAGCACTGTTAGAAGCATTAAAGGCAGGGTACGCATTCAAACAACTAGATGCTTCAGCCGAGACGACAAAACATATTAGAGGACGAGTGATAGCTGTGCTGCAACAAGCAGTGTCCGCAGTAAAAGAGCGCAATCATTTGGAAGGGCATAGCAATTCTGTAAATAGCGTCGCCTTTAGTCCCGATGGCAAGACATTGGCTTCTGCAAGCAGTGACCACACCATCAAACTGTGGAACGTGCAAACCCAAAAACCCATCGCTACCCTCACCGGGCATAGCAATTCTGTCTGGAGCGTGGCCTTTAGTCCAGATGGCTTGACTTTGGCTTCTGCAAGCAGTGACAACACCATCAAACTGTGGAACGTGCAAACCCAAAAACCCATCGCTACCCACACCGGGCATAGCAATGAGGTCTATAGCGTCGCCTTTAGTCCCGATGGCTTGACTTTGGCTTCTGCAAGCAGTGACCACACCATCAAACTGTGGCATCTGCAAAGCCAAAAACCTATCGCTACCCTTACCGGGCATAGCAATTCTGTCAATAGCGTCGCCTTTAGTCCAGATGGCTTGACTTTGGCTTCTGCTAGCAGTGACAAAACTATCAAACTGTGGAACGTGCAAACCCAAAAACCCATCGCTACCCACACCGGGCATAGCAATGAGGTCTATAGCATCGCCTTTAGTCCAGATGGCTTGACTTTGGCTTCTGCAAGCTTTGACAACACCATCAAACTGTGGAACCTCGAAAGCCAAAAGCCCATCGCTATCCTCACCGGGCATAGCAATGAGGTCTATAGCGTCGCCTTTAGTCCAGATGGCTTGACTTTGGCTTCTGCTAGCAGTGACAACACCATCAAACTGTGGAACCTCGAAAGCCAAAAACCCATCGCTACTCTCACCGGGCATATCAATGAGGTCTTGAGCGTGGCCTTTAGTCCAGATGGCTTGACTTTGGCTTCTGCAAGCCGTGACAACACCATCAAACTGTGGTATCTGGAAAGCCAAAAACCCATCGCTACCCTCACCGGGCATAGCAATCCGGTCTTGAGCGTGGCCTTTAGTCCAGATGGCTTGACTTTGGCTTCTGCAAGCAGTGACAACACCATCAAACTGTGGAACCTGCAAACCCAAAAAGCTATCGCTACCCTCACCGGGCATAGCGATGAGGTCTATAGCGTCGCCTTTAGTCCAGATGGCTTGACTTTGGCTTCTGCAAGCAGTGACCACACCATCAAACTGTGGAGTCTCGAAAGCCAAAAACCCATCGCTACCCTCACCGGGCATAGCAATCCGGTCTTGAGCGTCGCCTTTAGTCTAGATGGCTTGACTTTGGCTTCTACAAGCTTTGACAAGACGATCAAACTGTGGAACCTGCAAACCCAAAAAGCCATCGCTACCCTCACCGGGCATAGCGATGGGGTCTTTAGCGTCGCCTTTAGTCCAGATGGCTTGACTTTGGCTTCTGCAAGCTTTGACTACACCATCAAACTGTGGAACCTGGAAAGCCAAAAACCCATCGCTACCCTCACCGGGCATAGCGATGGGGTCTTTAGAGTCGCCTTTAGTCCAGATGGCAAAACTTTGGCTTCCGCCAGCCTTGACTACACCATCAAACTGTGGAACCTGGAAAGCCAAAAACCCATCGCTACCCTCACCGGGCATAGCAATTCGGTCTTGAGCGTCGCCTTTAGTCCAGATGGCTTGACTTTGGCTTCTGCAAGCTCAGACTACACCATCAAACTGTGGCACCTGCAAAGCCAAAAACCCATCGCTACCCTCACCGGGCATAGCAATTCGGTCTTGAGCGTCGCCTTTAGTCCAGATGGCTTG
>NZ_JAUBRK010000003.1:71257-109759 GCF_036701825.1 Microcoleus sp. MOSTC5
ACTTTGGCTTCTGCAAGCTTTGACTACACCATCAAACTGTGGGCTTGGGATTTCGATAAACTAATGGCATTAGGCTGCAATTGGATTAGCGATTATCTCAGAACCAATCCGAAAGTAACAGAAGAGGATAAACAGATGTGTGCTGATTACCTCAACCAAGAGTCAATCAAATAGGATTTAGGCAAAAAATGCGGCTGTGGTTCCGGCACAAGAACGCGAACTTTGCGAATTTGTTTTAATCCTGGCGATAAATATACAGCATGGGAACCGATTTCAATCATTCCTGCGGTTAATTGATGATTGATGGTTCTGATGCCCTAGAGTGCTGTTACTTTTGCCCCTACAAAAGGCGGTTATGTAGATGTTGTGCGTCCAGGAGTGGAATAATTAAGTGGAGATTTGCGCTCCTTGGGTGTCGAGGTCGATCGCCCTTACATCAGCCTTTACCCCCAATTCCATCCAAGCAGCCGCCATTTCGCTCACAACCGCATCAGCATTAGTAGCATCCGTTAAAGCCAAAAGCGTCGGCCCCGCACCGCTAATTACCATTCCACAGGCCCCTGCATTCAGTGCAGCTTGTTGCACCGCTTCATATCCCCGAATCAGAGATTGCCGGTAAGGCTGGTGAATTTTGTCTTGGAGGGCGCACCGCAGCCAGTTTTCATTGCCCGTTTCCAAAGCCCGCAACAGCAAACCGAGGTGTGCGGCATTAAAAATCGCGTCAGCCCTGCTGTAATCTGCGGGCAAAACTCGGCGCGCTTCGGCTGTAGAAAGTTCAAAATCGGGGATGGCTACCACCGAGACAATATTCGGATGCCAGGGAATATCGCAAATCTCCCAAGAACCCCCCCCCTGCCCCCCCTTGCTAAGGGGGGGTGATGGTAGAATTTCCACATCTAAATCTAAGGGTGATTGTTCTGTTAGCCCCGCTTCACGGAGGGGCAATCCTTCTCTTAGCCCCCCCTTAGTAAGGGGGGGTTGGGGGGGTGCATTGCTAGCAGCGAGGCGACATCCTCCCAGTAAAGCGGGGACAACGTTGTCGGGATGGCCTTCAAGTTCGATCGCCAACTGCATCACTTCCACCTGACTCAAAGGCGCACCAGCTAATTGATTTGCACCGACTAACCCGCCGACAATAGCTGTAGCCGAGCTCCCCAAGCCTCTAGCCAGCGGCACTTGCATATCTATATGTATGGCTACAGGCGGCGGCGATTGTTGGAGGCGATCGTATAACTTGAGAAAAGCTTGATAAGCGAGATTGCTGTCGTCTGTATTGACTTTGGCGGCTTCTTGGCCCGTAACTGTAATTTTTAGTTTCTCGGTTGCTGAGGGTTCGAGTCGGGAGAATTGGAAGCGGTTGTAGAGGCTTAAAGCGGCACCGATGCAGTCGAATCCGGGGCCTAGGTTGGCGGTTGTGGCGGGTACGGTAACGGTGACGGTGGAGATTACGGACATTTTTTGAATAGTTAATTTGGAGTGTTTTACCGCAGATGAACGCGGATGAACGCAGATCGAAGGATATTATACTATGTTTTCAAAAGCACTCTATTTTTGCAGCATTTCAAGATGCTTGATGGCATCTTGATAATCGTTGGTATTGCCATCTTTTTGATATAGTTCGGCTGCTTTATGATAATCGGCGATCGCCCCCGGCTTGTCTTCTAAGAACTCGCGGACTCTGGCGCGGTTGTAGTAAGCGTCGCCGTAGTTGGGGTTAATTTCAATGGCGCGATCGAAATCTGCTTTTGCTGCTGGATAATCTTTGAGGTTGCGGGCGCGAATTATGCCCAGTTTGTTGTGGGCTTTGGCGTAGTTGGGGTTGAGGCGGATGGCTTCGGTGTAATCGGCGATCGCCCCTTGAATGTCTCCTGCCTCTGATTTGGCTAAAGCACTATTGAATAAATCTTCAGCAGGATTTTGAACAATCGTTTTTTGAGCTATTAATATTGCTGAGGACTTAGCAGATACAGCCAGGAATATATTACCAAAAATAGTAAAAATTACTAGACTAGCAATTAAATTGTAAAATGATATTTTCATAAGTTAGGCAAAAATTTGAGCGACAGAACAACTAAAACCGGGCAACAAAGGCGAAGTTAGTTCATCATTGCTCAACAGCGTAGCAATGAGCCTTAAACTTGCTTGTTCCCTGCGATAAACTTCTATTTGCTGCAATTGCCAATTCACAACCCAGTATTCCTGCACTCCTCGCACTGAATAGAGTCGGAGTTTCAAATCTCGATCGCGTCTCTGATTGTCTGCACCGGGGGACAATACTTCAACAATTAACTCGGGTGCGGCGGTTAAATGGCCTGCTTCGTCTAGCAAGATAGCCAAGCGTTCATTGCTCGCCCAAACTACATCAGGTATGACATTATCAGCATCAGTGAAAATAAGACCCGGATTGATGGCGGCTCGTCCCAAACCAGTAGACATCGACCAAGTATCAAGGCAAGAAAAAAATCTGCCACAAGTCTGTTGATGCCCCCAATGCGGTGCTCTAGTCATAAATAGCTCCCCATCAATAATTTCATAACGATCGCCGTTATCGGGCAATAGCTCTAAATCGGCGGTAGTCCAGCGTACTTTATCAGATATTGTCTGGTTCATACAAGCACTCTTGATAGGTGATACAAACATTCTAAACGATCGAGCTTCTACACGCTCCACAGCTTGAAACAATCGGGCTACACTGACTTTCGCTTTCTGGAGGCGAAACTCAAAATATTGAAACCCGCCTGGGCGCGGGTTTCGTTTTTGTAGAGGCGATTTCGCATCGCCAAATTGTCCGATCGCCCAATTTAAAATTATTTAAAATTTCAAATCGCGCGATTACTTCAAAATAGTTTTAGAAGCAATGCGAGTTTTCTTGCGATCGGCTTCACTCAATTGTTCGCCAGCCTGCAAACGAGTAGCAGAGGTTTGGAGCACAGTTGCGGCACTTTTATCGCCCATTTGCAGAGCAGTTTTCGCAGCAGTTTGCAGCATCGTAGCGGCGCCGGCTCGATCGCCCTGTTGCAATCTAGTTTCTGCGAGTTGAGTTTGGCGGTATTTAGCCAAAGCTAAAATGTGCTGCTGCACCGTCTGGTTAAGTGCTGGCTGATAAACTTTTAAGACATTAGCAGAAACTGCAACGGGATCGGAAAGCAAACTTTGACCGACAGTCGGATCGTCGTAGCGAATTTGCAATTGCCCGATCGCCTGTGTACCTTCGGGCAACTGTCCAATATAAATATTAGCCAAAACTACTCGCTCTATATCCTTCATTAAATCTCCCAGGCGCACCATAAAACGATCGCCCTCTTGCTGTACTGGCAATTCGATCGTATCCGGGGCAACTTGGGCGATCGGTTTGAGTTCGGCTAACCGTACTTTTGGCATCAGTGAAAATAGCAAATAAGCATTAGTCAAACCTACACCTTGGATACGAGTAAATAATTTGCTAAACTCGTCAACCGCATCTTCGGGACGCTGAATGTGAGCCAGAGCACCGCCGCCAGCGTCAGCAATCTTTTCCAAAATATCCTGGTTCCAGTTATCGCCAAATCCTAGAGAATTTAAAGTCATGTTGTAGTCGGCAGCCAATTTAGCCAACTTCAAACAGCGGCTGTCGTCGCCGTGTTCGTTTTCGCCGTCAGTCAGCAGAAACGCCTGAGATATAGCTTCTTTTTTGCCTTTGCCCAACTCTTCAATACCTAACTTAATGCCCTCATCAATTGCTGTGCCACCAGCCGAGCGCAATTGCTCAATTTGCCGTTTAATGCTAGCGGGATCTCCCACAATTTGATTGGGCACGAGGACTTTGGCTTTGTGGTCGAAAGCCACCGCGCAAAAGCGATCCCCGGGCTTCAACCTGTCGAGCAATCGTCCGGCGGCTTGTTTGACGGTTTCCAAGGGGCGTCCGCCCATCGAACCGCTGTGGTCGAGAATCAGGCACAGGTTTAAGGGTACGCTGGAGTCGATCGAGCTTGCCGTCGCAGACACTGAAATTGCTAGCTGGCGCTGCGTTGAGGGCGCGGCAGCGTCAAGGTTAGGGTCGTTTAAAACCGGGAGCAAACTAACTTTCATGCGGGATACCTAAAGATTGCGTTACTATTTCTTTAAGAATAGCTCCATCAGTTCAGGCAACATTTCGGTTATATGAACACACCAATTAAAGCTGTGCAATCGCCATACTACGGGGAAGGGAACTCTCGGACGCCACCTCCCGATTTGCCATCCCTGTTGCTGAAGGAGCGGATCGTTTATCTGGGTATGCCTCTAGTGCCTGCGGTAACAGAACTGATTATCGCTGAACTGTTGTTCTTGCAGTACGAAGACCCCGAGAAGCCGATCAAAATCTACATCAACTCGACCGGCACTTCTGGTTACAGTGGCGAACCCGTCGGCTTTGAAACAGAAGCCTTCGCTATCTGCGATACGATCAGGTACATTAAGCCGCCCGTACACACTATTTGCCTCGGTTCGGCAATGGGGATGTCTGCGATGCTGTTAGCGGCTGGTACAAAAGGCTTTCGAGCGAGTTTGCCCCACGCTTCTATTGTGTTGCACCAACCCAAGGCTTACACGCGGGGTCAAGCAAGCGACATTCAAATTCGGGCTAAGGAAGTGCTGGCAAATAAAGCGACAATGCTTGATATTTTTGCAAGCTGTACTGGCCAACCGATCGAAAAGATTACTAAAGATATGGATCGGTTGCTGTACATGACGCCTTATGAAGCTAAAGAATACGGTTTGATCGATCGCGTTCTTGAAAGTTCGGAAGAATTGCCGAAACCGCTGCCGGCTGGAGTCATCTAACTGGGAATGGGGAATGGGGAATGGGGAATGGGGAATGAGTAAGAATTAAGGGTTAATGGCTAGTAGTTTCTACCCTGATTAGTTATTCAATAGTCTTTTTATGACTAACAATTCCCAATTACCGATTCCCAATTACCAATGCCCGATGCCCGATGCCCGATTCCCAATTGCCCGATCACCAATTATCAACTAAACGGAGTTCCGAATTATGCCTATAGGTGTGCCAAAAGTTCCCTACAAAATGCCGGGTGGTTATGATACTCAGTGGATTAATATCTACGATCGCCTCTACCGGGAACGAATTATTTTCTTGGGCAGGGACATTGACGATGAAATTGCCAATCAAATCATCGCTGTGATGCTCTATCTCGATTCGGAAGATTCAGGTAAGGATATTATTTTGTACATCAATTCCCCAGGCGGAATGGTGTCGGCAGGCATGGCTATTTTTGATACCATGCAGCACATTAAATCGGATGTGGTGACGATTTGTGTGGGCTTGGCTGCTTCGATGGGTTCTTTCCTGTTAGCTGCCGGTGCGAAAGGAAAACGGTTAGCTTTGCCTCACTCGCGAATCATGATTCACCAGCCTTCTGGGGGCACGCGGGGACAAGCAACGGATATTCAGATTGAGGCGAAAGAGATTCTGCGGCTGCGCCACGAACTCAATAATATCTATGCTAAGAATACTGGCAAGCCGATCGAGAAAATCGAGAAGGACATGGATCGCGACTATTTCATGTCCGCTGAGGAAGCCAAGGAATACGGCTTGATTGACAGAGTGATCGAAGATCGTCCGTAAGTTATTTTTTCGCGACAGTAGTGCGGGCAACCCTCGCACTACAACGTAGTTCGCAGTAAATTTTGGCAGAATCTTTACATTTAAGGATTCTGCCATATTTAATGGTATTATCAACGCTCATTCATGCTAAATGGATATTGCAGATTATTACCGACAGTTAGGACTGAGGTCTGGTGCCAGTTTATCGCAAGTTAAGGCCTCTTATCGGCAGTTAGCGAGACAGTATCACCCCGATGTGAATCCGGGAAACGAACAGGCTAAGAATAAGTTTATTGCTATTACTGAGGCTTATAAGTTCTTGGTGAATATTGCCCCCCACCATGTTGCGGAGTCGAAAGTTGCCAATTCAACTGTGCCGCCTATTTGGACACCGCCGGATCTGGAGGTGAAAGCTCAACCGCAGGCAGTTAAAGTGACTCGAAAAGAGGCTGCGGTTCAATCTGATGCGGATCTGTCGGCGGTAGAACAAAAGTTAAAGCAAGATGCTTATTTTGAGTTGCAGCAGTTGCTGAAATATCAGAGGTTCCCGCGGGCGATCGCCTTGATTGAGGGTTTGGCCCAGCGGGTTCCCGAAGATTTGGAGGTGCGTCAGTGGCAGGCGATCGCCTATCAGCGCTGGGGACGGCATTTGATCGGAGAAAAGCAGGTTGATAAGGCGAGAATTTATTTGAAAAAGGCTGTGAAAACTGACCCTCACAATCGGGCTTTGTGGGCGGAAGTCGAGCGGGATTTTCGCAGGTTGGAACAGATTTATTGAAGCGATGTTGCGTCCCCCTTGTGCAGGGGGTCTGCGTCGTGAATTTTTAATTTTTCTAAAATAACTTGGGTATTTTCAGGTCGGTTTTCCGGTAGCGGTTCGATTAATTCGTCGATCGAGTCTAGGAGTAACGGGTCAATATCTACAGCTTGGTTCCTCCAATTAATTTTACCAGTTTTTCCATTAACGGGAAAGTCGATCGGCTGTATGCCTGTTAATAAATGTACAAAAGTACGCCCCAGGGCAAAAAAGTCCGATCGCACGCCTGCTTTACCTAAAATTTGTTCCGGTGCGGCGTATCCAGCAGAACCTATGGGTGCGGTATCTCTCTCTGCTTCTGTTGCAGCGCCGAAGTCAATTAATCTCAATTTCCCATTGGCTTCAACCATCAGGTTGGATGGCTTAATATCCCGATGTACTAAATGATATTTGTGGATTTCCTGCAAAATATGAAGCATTTGTTGCAGCCAATCAAGAGCGAGCGTTTGAGAAACGGACTGGTTTTTCTGTAAGAATTCTGCCAAGTTTTCTCCACTAATTTTTTCCATCACCAAACAAGACAATTTCTGAGAGTTATGGGGAAGTTTAGTTTGGAAATAACCGTCAGGTTCGACTTGGGGAACACGGCCCTTTCCGGCCAGCCAAATCAAGGCTCGCGCTTCTTGCTGGAACAAGCGAAGTAAATCGGGATTGTGGGTGTGTTTCAAGACTTTTAAAACTTTTACAGTCCCCCATTCGTTTTCCCCTGTTCCCAAATCTTCAACTTCAAAGATGTCAGTGGGGCGTGCGGGATTGGGCGATCGCACTGATTTAAGGATGCGGTAGCGATCGGCAATTAACAAATCCGTGCCGCAAGCCTGACAATTTTGAGCAGCAACAGGATTTTCGCGTTGTTCGCATTGAGGGTTGATGCAGTAAATCATCGGCCTTGATACGTCCACAACTGACGGATTTAACAAATTGATTCAATTATTAGCATAAAACCCAGCAGTTCTGACCTTACTACTGGGTTTATATTTACCGCCCATTTGCGCACGCTATCACATTTAAGTCAAGGATTTAAGATTAATAGCATCGCGCTCTACCGATTGAGCTACTCCCCAGCGTTTGGTTGAGGAGGCTGGAGTTGAACCAGCAACATCGATGATGTGATTTTCCTGACATTCGTTTTAGCGATCGGCGGAGAATGCTGAGTTTAGAGTAATAACTTGCTGTTGAATTTGTACGCAATGCTGCCTCTGCCAATTGGGCTACCCCCCTATTTTGGGTAGAAGGGACAGGAGTCGAACCTGTACTGTCACATTTGTACGGTTTAAGTTGAAGGTTGAGATTGAACTTGTACTCTGTTTATATCTTAAACCATAACTATTAAAAAAGCAAGCAATTAGCGGAAAATAAACTGAAAAATTCGCTCCCCCACTCTCTGTTCCTCAACTTCTGAATTGTTAGCTTCTTCGCGAGCGAACATAACAGCTTGCTGCAAGATTTCCACCCTTTGCAGCAACTCATTGATCCGCCGTGCTGGCAAAGCTCCAGAAAACTTGACAGTCCGCCAATAGCCGATCGTAATATCTTCGTAATAAACATCGACTTGCGCCGGATGGTGCTCGGTAGCTTCAGCTTTAACGTGATTGCGCGGAGTTTTAAAAGTCTTGAGAGTTTGCACCGGTTCTGTTGCCCAGCAGTCGGCCGAAGCATCGAAGTTCCAAGTCTCCGAAGCATCTAAAACTGGAAGTTTTTTGATGAATGCTTGCAAATCTGCTAACTGCTTTTCAATGAATAGCAAATAGCTGACGGGAACTTGGCTCAAAAGCACGTTTCCGTCTACAGTTACGTCAGCGCGAGCGCTACAATTTGTCCAATCTTTGGTTGCGGTTACGTCGAAGAGTTTGGTCAAAACTTCAGTTGTTTTGCGGATAATCTCTTCGGCTTTGACTTCAACTTTTTTGGACTCGGGCGGCAGTTGTTCGCCTTCTTCGTCTTTGGGACGGTAAGTGCGGGAGATTCCAGAAAGCACAGCGGGCTTCTGGAGCGCTTTTTGAGCTTCTGCTAGTTCTTGGGCGGAGCGGCTTTTGATGCCTTTTTCGATCGCAATAATCTGATTTAAGCGTGGCATTGTTCGATTTTATTGACGCTGAACTCACATCAAGTCCGGTTGATTTTGATAATCAAATTGTTTGTCCTGTGGCTTTTAGGGCTTTGAGGATTTCAGTCCTCAGTACAAACCTCACGATCGTTCTTTAACCAGACTTGCTCACCTTGTAGTATTACATAATTCAATATAAATTACAAGCTTTTTTTTGTAGGCGCGGTACCAAAAGATCCCGTCGCTACCCGTGCCCAGCAATTTATCTCGCAAAAAATCGGCAAAATCTCTAGCGTGGCTACCAAAGTGTAGCAAATATCACTCTCTGCTGGGGCTGCAACTACCTCTTGAGATAGATGCGGAAATACCTCCCAGGGCGAGTTGTCATATCGGGAAACATTTCTTAACATATAGATAACAAAGGGAATCCGAGGAGACACCAAAAATCCTTAAGCCCTTGGGGTGCCCCGTTAATCAGATTCTTAGCAAACAAGGGCTAAATCAATGAACCAGCAAAACTCCGAAGTTTTAGCATTTTTGCCCATGCTCCAAAAAGGCATTTGGCTGTTTGGGATTCTCTCTTGGATATTCGGGCTGACAGATAGAACTATTGCACTATTATCTGACGGATATTTGTCGGCGATCGATATTGTCCAGCTATTTACAGCTTCATTCTTCTTCCTTAGTTGGCTGTTTTTAAGCCCCTTTTTGGGTTTTAACTCCCAGAGGCAGCCGAAGGGTGAAGCATCTTCCTAGTTTTTAATTGGTAATGTTAGTTTCTCGATCGCTCTTTGTTTCTTCTGGGGCAAAGCGGGCCGGCCAAATGCGATCGCAGAAAAACAAAGTTCCCGCCGTCACACACAGCGGAATCGCCAACAGATTCAACAGCGGAATGCTCACCAAACCCAAACAAACCACACCAAAACTCCCGCTGGCCGGCAAACTCGCCCAAATTATCTTCAATTTCTCCTGAAAAGGTCGTCTCCGCCTCTCCAAAGGTGCATCTAAAAAGTCCAAACAGACAATAGTCGCGCCCAAAGCTACGCCACCCAAACTGCTAAGAATAGAGCCGACGCCAGGGATAAAATGCAGCAGCAGCAGCGGTATGCCGACGCTCAACAAAATTTGTAGTTTTCGCAGTTCAAAGGCGATCGCCCTTTGAATATCCCGAAAACTACTCGCCAAATTCATTGGTGCTTCTGCGGGCAATTGACCGTTCCGCAGAAGTTCCAATTGTTCGGAGAGTTTGCCGTACCAGGGCGAACCTAAAATCACGCCAAACTGCACTAACAAAAATCCAATTATCAGCAAAAGTCCTGACACTAGGAGTACGCGCAGCAGCCAGCCGAAAGCAACTGTTAACACGCCGAGAAAGCTCAGCCAAGCTGGAAAACTCGCAATTAGAGCATTAAATCGGACGGACAAATCGGTAACTAAAACATCTATCCCTGCCAAACTGGGAAATAGCAAGCTTAAATAAAGACCGATACCAATTATAAAATTTAGCACCACGGGAACTAATACATAAGTCCACAGCTTGGGAGTTTGCAAAATCAGCGTGAAAGCTCGCAAAGGATAGGTGAAACCTGCCAGGAGTCCAATTGGTGCGGTAATGGCGGCCTGAGCGGGGTTTGAATTTAGCTGTTTTGACATATTTTCTGCTTTTGAGGACTCGACTCTATTTTCTATTATCCACTTTCCATTATTATTGCTGATGAGGATTTATCGCAGGTAGCCCAACAGTGAAGCTTTTTATTTACCATACCCCGGAACTTACGCCAGCCGACAAAATGCCGGCTTGCGCGATCGCAGTTGATGTGCTGCGGGCGACTACGACAATGGCAACGGCCCTGAATAATGGGGCGGAAGCTGTCCAAGTTTTCAGCGACTTAGATAAGCTGATGGCCGAGAGCGAAAAATGGCCTGCAGACAAGCGGATTCGCGCTGGAGAGCGCGGCGGTGGCAAAGTTGACGGATTTGACATGGGGAATTCCCCCTTCGACTGCACGCCAGAAAAGGTGGCTGGGAAGCGAATTTTTATCAGCACAACTAACGGTACTCGGGCTCTGCAGCGAGTGCAAGCTGCTGCAACTGTGTTAACGGCGGCTTTGATTAACCGCAAATCTGTGGTGCAGTTTTTGTTAAATAAACAGCCGGAAACTATTTGGATTGTGGGTTCTGGTTGGGAAGGGAGTTATTCGTTGGAAGATACGGTTTGTGCTGGTGCGATCGCCCAAAGTCTCCTGGCAGAAAGCGGTATTCCTGCGAGCGATTTTGCTGGTAACGATGAAGTATTTGCTGCTATTGCTCTTTACCTGCACTGGCAAGATAGGTTGCACGAATTGTTGGAAAGAGCCAGTCACGGCCAGCGCCTCCTCGGTTTAGGTGTTATTGAAGATTTAAAATATTGCGCGCAAACGGATACTTTAGATGTGCTGCCGGTGCAGCGAGAACCGGGAGTTTTGGTTAAGTCGGATTTTAAAATTCCTCAAGCTAATTTCTGGGTGCAATCTTCGGAAAAAACGGCGAATTGAAATTTTTTCTGGGAGTGGTGTATTAGTAAGGTGGGCTGAGGCGAACCCTACTCGGACAACGACAATAAAATTGGTTTGCAGCATCGGAATGCAAGTCCTCATAAAAATCATAGGACGTGGATTCCGATGCTGCATACAACGGAAGTTAGTAGTTAGCAAACTAATTTATTATTTAAAAATTAAAATTAAAGATATTCGGTAGGGGCATCACTAATGTTGTGTCCCTAGTGTATTGGAGGCAATTGAGAATTGCTGGATTCACCGCCGAACCGCTGAATTAAACACTCGGCAATTCTGGCTGCTGCACCGGGTTCTCCCATGCGGCGCCAGCCATTTTCTGCGATTAGCTGTAACCTGTCGGGGTCGCGGAGCAAAGACTGGACGGCAGCGGCAACTTCGGCGGGATGTTTGACTAAAATTAATGACGGGCCTAACAAGCGACTTTGAGCTTCTGCAAAAGCGGGAGTAAATTGCGGGCCGTTTCCGGGAATGGCGATCGCGGGTTTTCCTAAACCTACAAATTGTTCTGTAGCCGTTCCGGCCATTGCTATTGCTAAATCGGCTTCGTACAAACAATCGTTAAAACTTTGCTGAGTCAAAATCATCGTGGCGTTTCTCTGCACAAATGTCAAGGGCAATAGCAAATTAGGAGATTCTTTCCGAATTTCTTGAGCACTAGAAACAGGAGGTCGCAAAATACTTCCTTCTCGCCGCTGCGTTCTAATTTCGCCGTCTTGTCGCCAGCCGAAAAATTCTAAACTAGGCCGCAAAGCTTCTAGATTTAACTCAGGGGAAATGGCTCCAAAAAATAACAATTTGCGATCGGCAAACAGCGACAAAATTCCGGCTACTGCCTCTACTATTAGCAGCCAATTAGCATAGGCTTCCGGCGCTCTAGAACCGGGGAGTAAGGTGATGACGAGCGATCGCTCCATTTCCCGAAACTCTGCGTCAGGGCCGTAAAAACCGGCTGGATTTTCCGGTTCGAGTCCGTCCATCATTGGGTTTCCGAGATTGTAAGCCGGAATTCCCAGCTTTTGTAAAGTCTCGGCGGTTAGCGCGTCCCTGGCAAAAACGGCCCGACAGCGCGATCGAGTCATCAACCAGCGCTCCCAAGGCAAATAAACCGATCGCGGCGACCAACCCCACCAACCAAAGGCGCGGGATTTGCGAGCCAGAGGCCCTTCCTCGTCGCGTAAATAATACTCGGACTTTGCCGTACCGACAAAGGCATAGGGCGCGCCGCTGAGCCAAGCAAACAGCAGCGGTACAATATCCCCGCAGGCTAAAATAACGCCGTCTTGATTCCCAGACTGTTGTTGCGATCGCACCCAAGCGCGGATGGTTTTAAACTGAGCTATGGTCAACTGAATCAGGCCGCCTTTGACATCGCGCAAAAATTCCCTTCCGTCCATGTAAATAAAGCCGCCCGAAGGCATCCGCTGCACCGGGCCGATGATGCGGGCGTTTTCTAGTTGAGCGAAAGCTTGCCCTTCGCCCACTAGCGGAAACACGGCTAATTCTGGGGGATGCGGGTGCTGTTGCAGTTCCCGCAAGATGCGAAGGGCGATCGCGTCTTCTCCGTGGCCGTTACTGAGGCAAAGTAATTTCAATCCCAACTCTCTCAAAAACTCTATTGTCAAAAAATAGCCTGCAAACCCTGCGACTTCAGTCTAGGGATGGAAAGCAACTTTCCACTTTAGTTTACCAGAAAATTGTTGTTTAAAATAGTACAAAACACGGTAATATCGAACCCGATCCGCCGCTGCTCAAAATCTCTGCTGTACCCAAATATATCTGGCATTTAACAGCAGTTGCTCGGACTCTAGGATGGCAACTTCTGAAGCGGCAAAACAACTTGTTTAATGTTGGGACTTACGATCGCCTGCACTGACAATTAATTGCCCGATCGACAATTGCCCTATCTCCGCCTAAATAACGCAGCGGTAAGCTGCTGCGCATCTATATCCAGCCCAGGCGCATCTAAATTTTACAGTCAAGTTTGATGACATTCTTGTGGGGTGTCCCGCCCGCCCAAAAATACAATTTAGATGCTTAACAGCTTATCTGTTAAAAGCAAGCTCTAAACCGTGATAGTCCTACTATTTTCCCTCGATATATTGCTTTAAAATATTCCGAATTTGTTTGAGCTGAAATCCCTTAGCAAGTTGGCGCAGCTTCGAGACAAACGGCACTAATTTTGGGTCTAAACTTTCCAGCTTAGCACTCTCCTCAAAAATTTCTTCAATGTCGCCCATAGCTGCGAGTTTCAAAATTTTTGCTACCGACTCAGAAGCCGCAGGTAACAGAGAAGAATAAGCAGGCAAATCAGATGCTGGTGACAAACTGGGAGTTTTTCGTTTTTTGCTTTCCGAAGATTTTTCGTAAATCCATTCTAGTCCCAAGTGCACCCGTAGCTGTTCCAAAAAGTGATTTGCTTCGATCGGCTTGGGAAGAAAATCATTGCACCCTGCGAGGATGCTCTCTTGCTGCGTCGCCTCGAAAACGCTAGCTGACATAGCGATTAACACGACATCTTTTAATTCTGGCAACTGCCGCAGTCTCCTTGCAGTTTCTAACCCATCTATTACAGGCATTCCCAAGTCCATAAAAATCACATCCGGTTGAAATTCAACTAATTTACAGAGGCATTCGTGACCGTTTTCGACCTTTACAACTTCAAATCCCAAACGCCCCAGCAGCCTGCACAACAAATCGCGATTTAGTTGATTGTCGTCCGCGATTAGCACTTTCCGCTTGTTGCCGAAAAAACCCACAACCCAGCGTTTTTCCAGTAAAGGAGACACCTCCAAGTACCGTTTAGCTGCGGGCAACTCTAAATCTATCCAAAAAGTGCTGCCTTTTCCCAAAGTGCTGTTGACGCGAATTTCGCTACCCATTAGTTTCGCTAATTTCTGGCTGATAGAGAGTCCGAGACCCGTACCTTCAACAAAGGTATTGCCTCCTACTTGGTGGAATGGCAAAAATATTTCTTCTAACTTGCTTCTGTCTATTCCTGTGCCGGTATCCTCGACTTGAAAGCGGATTTTTAAAGCGTGTTTGGCTGCGATCGCATTGTGGGCGAAGCGCATATAATTTTCTTTCAGTTCCGAACTCAAAAGCGATAATTCATAATTTTCGCCTTGCCCTCGACTCCAGGCTCCTGTGCCGACATAGCCGACTTTAAAAGTCACACCGCCGCTGTTAGTAAACTTAACGGCATTGCTGAGTAAATTTATGAGGATTTGGCGCAATCTTTTTTGATCGACACGGACGGAGCTAGGCAGGGGAGATACTTGTTCGTAATTGAAGGAAATTTGTTTTTGCGATGCCCGCATCTGAAAGAGATCGGCAATGTTTTTCGTGAATTTTTGAAAATTTAACTCTTCCGGGTAGAGTTCCATTTTTCTAGCTTCGATTTTGGAAAGGTCTAAAACATCATCGATTAACATCAACAGGTGTTGACCGCACTGTTGAATATTGCTGAGACTTTCTTGCTGATCTGAGCTTAAGTCTTTGTCGGTTTTCAAGATTTGAGCGTAACCTAAAACGCCGTTTAAAGGCGTGCGAAGTTCGTGGCTCATGTTGGCTAGAAATTCGCTTTTGGCGCGGTTGGCGCTTTCTGCGGCTTCTTTAGCTTGTTGGAGGGCCGATTCTGCAAGTTTGCGATCGGCAATTTCGGTTTGTGCTTGTTCAAATAGCGTCGATTGCTGGATCGCGATCGCCAATTGCACGCACAATTGCCGGAGGGATTCTATTTCTGAGGCATCCCAGGGACGGGGGCCTCTGCAATCCTGGGCGATCAGCAGTCCCCAGAGCTGATTTTGGGCGGTCGGTTGGGTCTGGGAAATGCTTTCTCGTGGTTTTAAAATCGGCACTATTAAGTTAGCTTTTACTTCAAATCCTTCGAGAAATTTCATGTGGCATTCCGTCAAATTTTCCCGGTAAATATCTTCCATAGATCTAATACAGCCTTGCTGATAAATATCAATAAATTTCTCTTTAAAACAGCCATCAATATTGTTAAAATTTAGCAGCGAAATTCTATCTTTTGCCACGGATTCCACAACGACATAGCCGCTCCAGTCGGGATTAAAACGGTAAATAACTGTGCGGTCTGTTTGCAAAAATTGCCGCACTTGTTCGACAGCAGTGGTGAGGACTTCTTCTAAATTGAGGGAGGAGCGAATGCGATCGAGCATGGCAACTACCAGCCGTTCTCGCCTTAATTGGTGCAGCAGCGCCATCTCAGCTTGTTTGCGTTCGGTTATGTCGGTAATTACTCCCACTAGCCCGATTAAATTGCCTGTTTCATCTTTAATGCAGTCGGCACGAAATAAAGTCGTTACCACTTCGTTGCTTTTAGTTTTGATTTGGAGTTCGCCTTGCCAAGATTTGCCTTTACGGACTGTTTTAAACATTTCTACCAGCACTTGACTTCGGGGGTAAAGTGCCGTTGCTCCGCCTGCTGTGTGTAGTTCTTCTGCTGTGTAGCCGTACCGCTGAACAAAGGCTTGATTGTGGTAGATCGATCGCCCTGTCAAGTCAGCAATGCCGATCGCGTCGCTGGTACTTTCTACGGCTTGAGTAACTCGCAGCAAATCTAATTCTGCTTGTTTGCGATCGGTAATATCAGTAATAGTGCCGATATAACCTTTAATTTCCTGCTTGTCTCCGATTTCGGCAATTGCCTGACCGATCACCCAGATTACACGACCGTCTGGACGCTGAAAGCGGTATTCGGATTTAAAAGGAAATTTCTCAATAATTGCTCGATACCATTCATTTTTTACGCGCTCCGTATCATCGGGATGTATGGCATCCATCCAGCCAGTTTCTGCTGCTAATTCTGCGTTTAATCCCGTGATTTCACTCCACCGCTGATTTACATAAAGGCAATTTCCCGAGGGGTCGGTGTGGAATATACAAACTGGCGATGCTTCTGCTAAAGTTTGGTAGCGGCGCTGGCTAGCTCGCAGTGCTGATTCTACCTGCTTTCTATTAGTGATATCGCGGACTATCGAAATTATCTCGCCGCCTGCAAGCATTGTCAGCGACAATTCTTGAGGGAACTTAGTACCGTCGCGGCGCTGGCCGCTCGCTTCTATATTGCAGTACCCTTTTTGCAGGAGCATCGGCATTATTTGTAGTTCAAAAAATATATTTTCTGCTTTGCTGTAGAGCATTTTCCATTTCTTCCCATACAGTTGGCTAGTGCTAGCCAAGCCGTACATTTTTAGATAAGCGTCGTTTGAATAAATACATTCTTTATTATAATTAAAAATGGCGATACCGTCATAAGCAGCGGCCATTGCTACTGCTTGTCGCTGGAGTTTGGACTCGGCTTGTTTGCGATAGGTAATGTCGTGACCGACTGAGTAGATTAAACCTTCTTCACTAAATGGCGATGACGTCCACAGCAGGCATTTGTAAGAACCATCTTTGCAAAGATAGCGGTTTTCAAAGGAGATACTGGAAGTACCGGCTATTAGTTTTACCCCTTCGGCTGCGGTAGCTTTTCGATCGTCTGGATGCACAAATTCGATCATCGGCTTGGCAAAAAGTTCAGCACTACTGTAGCCTAAAACCGTTGACCAAGCAGGGTTTAATCGTTTAAAATATCCGTCGAAACCGATAATGCAAAGCAAGTCTAAGGAAATGGTAAAAAAGCGATCGCGCTCTGTTTGTGCCTGCTTTAATTCAGTGATATCCATCACTAAACCGTCCCAGAGAATATCGCCTTCGCTCCCAGATTTTGCCTCATTATTGAGCCTTTCCGGTCTCGCCGCTCCTTGCAGCCACTTAACTTTTCCCGATTGCAGGGTATGCCGCCACTGCTGCTGCCAAGGTTCCAGGGTAGCGGCTGAAACTTCGATCGATGCTTCAAAATCTAAGATATCGTCTGCATGAATTCCGCTGAAAATTATTTCTGCATTTTGCTCTATTACTTCTGGCTCTAATCCGTAGATTTCGCGACTACTTGAAGATACGTAGGGAAAAGACCTTTCTCCAGTTGCTGAGATTCGGAATTGGTAAATTATTCCCGGCATATTAGCTACCAATTTTTGAAATCGAGCTTCGCTTTGTTCCAGGGCTCTTTGCTGCCGTCTCTCTTCGGTAATATCTCTAATTGTCCCTACTATTACTTTACTGCCGTCTGCTATTTTAAAAACGCTTTTTTTGGTAGAGATGATGTGTTCTTTCCCGGCGGTGTCTGTGAATTTTTCTTCAGTTTCCAAGCAGACCCCCGTTCTCAATACTTCTTCATCTTTTGTCCAAAAAACATCAGCTTCTGATTTTGGGAAAAAGTCATAATCTGATTTGCCGATCAGTTCTTGCCGCGATTTACCGATCAACTGACAAAAAGCATCATTTAATATCATCCAGCGGTGTTGCTCGTCTTTGACAAAAATTGGGTCTGGCGTAGCATTTATGGTGTGGTTTAAAAATTCTTCTGACGCTTTCTGTTTGGCTTCGTAGCGGTAGCGATCGCTCACGTCCAACACTACTTCGATCATCCGGTCTATCGACCCGTCCTGGCGGCGGATGCAGCGCAGGGAAACTCGCGTGTGAACTATTTCGCGGTCTTTTTTGAGCCACCTTTTGTCTAAGCTGTAACCGTCGATCGTACCTGCTAACATCTGAGAAATTTTTTTCAAATTGGCATCTAAATCCTCTGGATGAGTCAACTCCAGCCAATTCTTTTGCACGAGTTCGTCGCGCTCGTAGCCCAGCAAATTGCACAGCGCATCGTTAACTTCTATCCAGTTGCAATTTTGAGGGATTTCGCGGTCAATAATTGGAGCGATGATGGCAATTCCGATCAGGGAGTTTTCTACCACCGATCTATATTTTTCTTCGCTCTTTCGCAAAGCATCTTGACTGTTCTGGCGTTCTATGGCATAACGGATCGATCGAATTAACAGTTCGCTGTCAATTTTTCTTTTGACTAAATAATCCTGTACCCCGACCGAAATCAACCGCAGGGCAAGCTCTTCGTCGTTTTGGGCGGTCAGAACTACGATCGGCACATTTAGCCCGTACTCTTGTACCCGAGCCACCGTCTCAATTCCGATACTGTCTGGCAGTGAAAGGTCTAATAAAATTATGTCAAAAGTTTCTTGATTCAATCGCTGCTGCGCTTCGCTGAGGCGCTCTACTTTCGTCAGTAGTATACGCTGCACGCCGCCAATTTCCGACAGCAAATCTTCAATAAGCTCAGCTTCCTGAGGGTGATCTTCTACTAACAAAACTTTCAAGCAGACAGGAGGCACAGCTAAGTTAAAAACTGCTTTCATAATAGTTATTAATCAATAAAAATGTTAAACTAACTTGGGTTTTACCTTTTATTTCCGGGGCAGTTATTTAATTGGACTTACATATACATCCGCAGTCATATAGCGGTGCGAGCGAGCGCTACAAAAATTGTATTTAATACTTATAGTTATATCACGCACTAACTCGACTGTCAACGCGAAACATTTTTTATTCTAACTTGCAATTTATACCACTTAAACAAAAAAAGAATGCACCTGTAGGTAACCTCCCAACACACATAGTCACACTCATTCCCAATTATTTAATTCTTTAATCTAAAATATAAAATAGTATTAAATTTTACCTTTTACCTTCTAGCTTCTGGCTTTAAATATAGGATTTAATTCAGCTTCCGCTGCCTTCTAGCTTCTACCTCTTGCAGAAAGGATGTCTCGATTAAGCGAGAGTAAAGTGAAAAGTTGAACCTCTATCCGGTTCCGAGTCCACCCAAATACATCCGCCGTGACGTTCCACAATCTTTTGACAAATTGCTAAACCAATACCAGTCCCAGAATATTCTCTTTGAGTGTGCAAGCGCTGGAAAATTTGAAAGATGCGTTCTTGATGCTGCGTCGCAATCCCAATTCCATTATCCGAGACAGAAAATAACCAGTCTTTCTCCTGTTTGCAAGCGGTAATATGAACCACAGGCGGTGCATCGTGGCGATATTTAATCGCATTGCTGACTAAATTTTGAAAAAGCTGTACGAGCTGAGAAATATCCCCCATTACCGCTGGTAATTCATTGTAGGTTACAACTGCTTGAGTCTCGCGGATCGCCCCTTGCAGGTTTGCGAGAGCTTGCTCGACTGCGTGATTGCAATTTGTCAGTTGAAAAGGTTTCTGACTCCGGCCAACTCGCGAATATTCGAGCAAATCGTCAATTAAAGTTTGCATTCTCGTGCAGCCCTGAACGATATTGCCGATAAACTTACTAGCTTGGCTGTCGAGTTGGTCTTTGTAGCGTTTTTCTAAAAGTTGAGCGTAACTGGCAATGGTTGCTAAAGGCGCTTGCAAGTCGTGAGAAGCCACATAAGCAAATTGTTCTAGTTCGGCATTTGAACGCGCCAATTCTTGGTTAGATTTTAAGAGAGCCGATTCGGCGTGCTGGCGGTTCGATATCTCTTGCTGGAGGAGCAAATTTTGCTCTTGCAGGGTTTGTTCAACGGCGCGACGGGTTCTGATTTCTTGTTGCAGGATTTGGTTTTTTTCGTGAATTGTTTTTTCAACAGCTAAGCGGCTAATGATTTCTTCTTGAAGCAGCACATTTTGTTCTTTTAGCTGCTTTTGTAAATTCCGCAGGCTGAGGTGACTTTCGATGCGGGCGAGCACTTCTTCAAACTGAAATGGCTTGCTGATATAGTCAACAGCTCCCACAGCAAATGCGTTTACTTTGTCAAATACTTCATCTTTAGCGCTGATAAAAATTACCGGAATTTCGCGAGTTTTAGGTTCTAATTTCAAGTGCTGACAGACTTCGTAGCCGTTCATTTCCGGCATCATTATGTCGAGCAAAATCAAATCTGGTGGATTAGAATTGCAGGCTCTCAGAGCCATTTTTCCGTTAATCACGCAGCGGGGGGTGTACCCTCTCTGATTTAACATCGTAGACAACAGACGCAGGTTTTCTGCTGTATCGTCTACTACTAAAATGTTTCCTAACGGCGTCCTTGGTTGCTGATTCTTCATTGATTATTTCCCTGCTCCTGTTTTATTCACAAAATATGTTTGCAGCTATGTTATTTAGGACTTACGGAAAACACCCGGTTGATAGTAAGAATATTGGGGAAACAAAACGAGTAATAGGCTCATAAATCGGGTGTTTAGCCGTTTGTGTACAAGCAAGTCTTGTTATTGTTTGTTTACCAATCCTCAAATCCCCAGCAGCAGAGTCAGAGCATTATTGTTCCAAGTCCATCCTTTATCTAAAACCTTAAATCCCGCGACTTTGCACATAGATTCTAAAGCAGAAGCTGTAGGCAGCCACCACCACGGGCCAAAGTCGTTGATATCAAAAACTGCTTTCTGAATTAATCCTAAAATGGGTGCACCGTCGGTGTGCTGCTGCCAGTAAGCTGTTAAGATAGCTCGTTCTGCTTCGCCTACAGCGGGAATGAATATTACTCCGGAAGCTGGAATTTCGTAGCGTCCCCGCTCGTTTTCTATAATTTCTTGAGTAATAGCTGAAGTTAAGATTAAATACTCCCCTGTTATTTGATGCAAACTCGTTAAAAGTTGCAAAGGATGAGGGTGATGGTACAAAACTCCTGCACAGTGAACTACATCGTAAGGCTCGCCAATTTCTGCAAGTTGAATCTGAGTTATATCTCGATTGATACAATTATAATTAACAATATTTAAACTTGTCATCCGATCGTGAAAATCTTGCCACCAGTGGATGGATGCCGGCATGGCATCAATCATTGTCAGAGAAACTGCACCGTATTTGCTAGCTACAGATACTTTTTCGTTGACAGTTCCCCACAAGCCGCCGACTTCTGCAAAAGTCTTGCCTTTTGCGACTCGGGCAATGTAGCGATCGCGAATATCATTAGCCTCTAACTCTAATAATAGACTGCGATCGCCACTTTGATGCTTTATCTCTAAAACTTCCGCTAATTTACCAGAGATTGCAGGATCTTCCGGTCGAATTTCTAAGGCCATCAAGTACAAAACTGTCGCTGCGTCAAGCCGATCGCTCTCGGCAAACTTTTGGGCTATTTCGCAGTAAAATTCAGGAGCGTGCAGCGGTTGCAATTCGTGGTGATAGTAGCTGCTTGCTGCGTCTAAATCTGCCGGAGTTCTTTTGATGAGAGCATCGCCTAACTTGGTGTAAATTTTCGGGAACTCCGGCTCGATTTGGAGCGCACAAAGGTAAGCGGAGACAGCCTCGTTCCACTCGTGCAGCTCAGTCAAAGCCTCGCCTAAATTGTAATAAGACCAAGAAAGATTGGGGTTTAGTTCAATCGCGCGCTTGTAGGCGACAGACGCTGCTTTCCACTGCTGGGTTTTTAACAGCGCTTCTCCTAAATTGTGGTAAGTCCAAGAAAAGTTTGGATTGAGTTCGATCGCCCGCTGGTAGGCGCTGATTGCTGGCAACCAATCGTGAAGTTTAACTAAAGTTAAAGCTAAATTATAATGAGACCAAAAGAAATCTGAATCGAGTGCGATCGCCCTTTGGTATGCCACCGCAGCTTCCGACCATTTTTGCAATTGAAAAAAAGCATCTCCCAACTTATGGAATGCTCCCGAAGAATTAGGGTCTAAGTCAATTGCTTGCTGGTAAGCAGCGGCGGATTCCGACCATTTTTTTAATTGACCGCAAGCTTCCCCGATGCTGTAGTAAGACCAAGAAAAATCCGGGTTAATTTCAACAGCCGTGCGGTACGCAACGATGGCTTCTTGCCATTGGGTTAACTTGAGCAGCACACTACCTAAATTGTAGTAAGACCAAAAAGAATTGGGATTTAACTCAATACTTTCCCGGTAGGCAGCCTCCGCTTCGCGCCAGAGTTCCTTGGCTTGCAAAACATTGCCTAATTTGTAATGAAACTCCGAAATGTCCGGCTGGAGTTGAATAGCTTTGCGGTAATGAATAATAGCTTCTTCCCACTCTTTTAGCTCGCTAGCAGCTTCGGCTAATTGGCAGTAAGCTTCGCAAAAACTAGGGTTTAAATAAATCGTGCGGTGGTAACAAGTCCGCGCTTTTTCTAGCTTATTTTGCGCTAATAAAGTATTGCCTAAATCGAGGTATTCTTCGGCTATTTCTATCGGTTCCACCATGAGTGCTTGATACCAACAGTCTGCTGCTTCTTCAGCTTGACCGACTTTAGTAAATATCCGGCTCAAATTTCGGTAAAATCCTGCAAAGTCCGGTTGGAGGGAGATGGCTTTTTGGTAACAGACGATCGCCTCTTGCCACTGTTCCAATGTAGCGCAGAGAGTGCCGAGGTTAGCAAAAACTTCGGCAAAATCAGGTTGCAGGGCGATCGCAACTTTATACCAATACCTTGCGTCTTCTAGTTTACCCTGAGCTTGCAGCGCCTTCCCCAAGGTCTTGCAAGTCTCGGCGGAATTGGGGTGAGATGCCAAAACTTGCTGGCAAAGTGCGATCGCCTCATCCAACTTCCCTAAAGCTAAATATATTTCTGCCTGTTGTTGAAAATCAACCGCTGCTGTTTCTGAATTCACTTCTTACGTTCCTGTTGAGTAATAATTCCATGTATGATTGTATGGTACAACTTGTCAAAGTTCAAATTCAAGTAAATACATCTGCCGAACGGCAAATAGTGCTAAATGTCAGCGACATTAATATAAACTAGACAGTAAGGTTAACAGCGAGCTCAATAATGTCAACATTCAATCGAACACCGCTAATCAGCGTAATTATACCTGCATATAATAGCGATCGCTACATCGTGCAAGCGGTGGAAAGCGCGCTGGGTCAAACTTTTACTAATTTGGAAATTATCGTTGTAAACGACGGTTCTCAAGATGAGACGCATCAAGTATTGCAGCCTTATATTGACAGAATTCGCTACATTTATCAGGAAAATCAAGGAGCAGCAATAGCTCGCAATCGAGCTTGCCAGCTAGCCAAAGGCGAGTTTTTAGCTTTTTTAGATGCTGATGACTATTTCCTACCAGAAAAACTAGAGAAACAGATAGCTTGCTTTGAGGCCGATCCGGCATTAGATATGGTGCAAACAGGTTGGTTCATGGTCGATGAAATCGGGCGAGAGATTTCTGCAGTCAAGCCTTGGCAGCAATCACAAAAATTAGATTTAAAAAGCTTTATTATATATAAATGCGTGCGACCGAGTGCGATGATGCTGCGCCGAAAGTGGTGGGAAAAGTTGGGGGGTTTCGATTCTCAGCTTCCGCCGACAGAAGATTTAGACTTTGCCTTGCGTTTAGCTTTAAAGGGGTGCAAAGCAGTTTGGTTAGAAGAGGTACTTACCTGTTATCGCCAGCACGATACCAATCTGATGTCAAGCGGTTTTCCGCTAATGAATAATACCGAAATTCTGATGGAAAAATTCTTTGCTAGACCTGATGTGCCTCACTCAATCCGCCAGTTAAAAAACCAGGAACGCTATCAATGTTTGGTGTGGATGGCATGGCGGATGTATCGCGGCGGTCATCTAGCAGAGATGGCGGAATGTTTGGAAAAATCATTGCAATATACCCCTTTTTCGCCCACAGAAACAGTGTTAAATTGGCTGCAAACTTTTCAGAGCGTTTCTGAAGAATACGGTGACAATTTTGATGCTTATTCACTCAGTCAGTTAGGGGAATGGCAAGATATAATTTTGATGGTTATGACCCATCAGCCCCAATCCCAAGAGAGTGCTATTTTCACACCTCCCAAAGCAGGTGAAGCGAAGCTATCCCGTAGGAAATCGCACATTTTACTCTACAACGCCGACGATCCGGGCGTGGGAGGATTAGCGCAGTACAACCATGCCATTCTCTGTCAGTTAGCGTTGTTGGGCTATCAAGTCACTTGCGTGCAAACTAAACATTCTAGCCCCTTGGTTGAACGAGAACGAGAGTTAGGTATAGAACACTTGTGGCTGGATTTTAGCAGCCATAGAGATTTAGCGCGGGTGTTAAGAAATACTGAGGATGCACAAGAGATTTTTTCTACTAATAAACCCGATCTGATTATTTTTAGCGATGGCTGGCCCTATTCCAATTTTGCAGCTAAACAGGTAGTTATTCAGATGGGAATACCATACATGATGGTAATCGGGTTAGTTATGCCAGCTCACGCAAATTTTGCCTACGGGGATGTAGTGCCTTATCGAGAGGGAGTGCTGTATCAGTGCCTGCAAGCTAGAGCGGTGATTGTTGGCGCACAAGAACATTTGAATTTATTGTGCGATGACTTTGATTTACCGAAACATAAGGGGCAAGTGATTTACTTGGGGCGCTCTCCTGAATATTTTGCACCTCCTAATGCTTCGGCTCGCCAACGCCTGCGGCAAGAGTTAGAAATTCCTGAAGATGCCATTGTCTGTTTCACATCTGCTCGATTGGCACCAGTTAAAGGGCATCGATATCAGATCGAAGCAATCAAGCAGTTGAAACAATCTCCGGTGTGGTCTAAACTGTATTTTGTATGGGCAGGAAATGGTGAGGGAAGCTATTGCGATGTAGAAAGAGAATTGAGGGAAGCTATTAGAGAGTTAGGAGTGAGCGATCGCGTGAAATTGATCGGACAGCGCTGGGATATCTTAGATTTACTGGATGCTAGCGACATATTCATTTTGACATCTCTCGGCGATGCAGCACCTTCTTTTTCAGTCATGGAAGCGATGGCTAAAGGATTGCCCGTAGTTGCTTCGGCAGCGGGCGGCATTCCAGAAGGGCTCGGCGATACTGGGAAGTTGTTGCCCGATCCGAATACCGATCCGGAGGGAACAGCGAGGGAATTGGCGGAAACTGTAGAAGCTTGGGCGATGAATCCAGAATTGCGCAGCCAAATCGGCCAAGCTTGCAAGCAGCGAGCCGAGAAAATGTTCAAAGAGGAGCGGATGCTTGCACAGTCTGTTGAGGCGATCGAAAAAGCTTTACTTTCCGACGATCTCGAAACAGATCAATTTGTTACTCAACAACAGGTGCAGGGGTGGATGGCGAAGGTAGAAAGCCGGGTGCGCTACAACTTTTTAGTGTGGAAGGCGTGGCACGCTTACTGCCAAGAAGATCTCATAGGGATGCAGCAGTGGCTTCAAGAATCTTTAAAGTGTACGCCTTTTTTGAGTACAGAAACGCTGCTTAACTGGGTAGAATGTTTTGGAAATTTTTCGTCATTAAAAGGGCATCGATTGGATACATATTCTCTGACTAACTCAGCAGAATGGAAACACTTAGTCGAGGGCATACAGGGTTTTGAACCTGTATTTTGTCTATCCTAAAAACACCAGATTGAAATTTTCAATTGAGGTTGATGTCAGCAGTAGATCTGCAAATATCAGTACAATTGTATTTTGCTAGCCCAACAGCGATTAAAAATCTGTGTATCCGCGTTTAAATCCGTGTTAGGTTCCCCAACCCTTCGTTATCATCTAGCAAACTCATGTCAATGGCAAATTCGATACCGCAAGTCAGCGTAATTATACCTGCATATAATGGCGATCGCTACATCGCACAAGCTGTAGAAAGCGTTTTGAGTCAAACCTATACAAACTGGGAAATTATCGTTGTAGACGACGGTTCTAGCGATCGCACCCATCAAGTATTGCAGCCTTATACGGACAGAATTCGCTACTTTTATCAAGAAAATCAAGGAGTAGCAGCCGCTCGCAACCGAGGAATTCAGGAATCCCAAGGTGAATTAATTGCTTTTTTAGATCAAGATGACTTCTTTTTGCCAGATAAGTTGGCAGCACAAGTAGCGCTGTTTCGCTCCTCACATTCATTAGGAATTGTCAATAGCGGCTGGCGTTTAGTTAACGAGCAAGGAGAGACAATTTCTGATATCAAATGTTGGGAATATTTACCAAGATTAGATTTGGAAGCCTGGATAGTACAGATGCCCGTACTTCCCAGCGCGATGATGTTTTCACGAAAGTGGTTAGAACTTGTAGGGGGATTTAATTCTGAGTTTGATTCCGTAGATGATGCGGATTTACTATTACGTTTAGCTCTATTAGGCTGCGAAGCAGCTTGGCTACCACAAATCACAGTCTGTTATCGCCAGCATGACAAAAATGTGTCAATTCAAAAATCTCTCAAACAAGCAAATCTGTTTATTAAATTAAAACAGAATTTATTCAGCCAACCCGATTTGCCACAGCACATCCGCGAGTTAGAAAATCCTGCTTTCTACGAAGCACTGACATGGATGGCATGGCACTTGTACTATACTGGCTATCCGGTGGCAGCGATTGAGTATTACCAAAAATCTTTCCCTTATACTCCTTACTCTGCTATAAAAACCGTCATAGATTGGATAAATCGTCTGGGTGCTATTGCTAAAGCTTACGGATTTCCCCTAACTATGCAATCTTTAAGAAACTTACCAGAATGGCAACAGTTAATGTCTAGCATACTTCCCAAAAAAGCAGTACGAGTCAGCGTAATTATCCCGACATACAACTGCGAACGCTACATTGTTAGAGCCGTAGAAAGTGCGATCGACCAAACTTACCAAGACTGGGAAATTATTGTCGTAGATGACGGCTCTACCGACAACACTCGCCAAATTTTAGAGCCTTACTGCGATGTAATTCAGTACGTTTATCAAGAAAATCAAGGCTCAGCAATAGCTCGCAATCGCGGCTGCGAACTAGCCAAAGGCGAATTTTTAGCTTTTCTCGACAGCGCCGACTTCTTCCTACCCGAAAAACTAGAAAAACAAATTGCTCGCTTTGACGCTGACCCCAGATTAGATTTGGTGCAGACAGGTTGGCTTATAGTTGATAAAAAGGACGAAAGCATCTATGGAGTAATGCCTTGGGAAGAAGCACCCAAGTTAGATTTAGAAACCTTAGTTTTGAACAAATCAGTGCGTCCCAGCGCCATGATGCTGCGGCGAGAGTGGTGGGAACGCTTGGGGGGTTTTGAACCTCGTTTTGCGCCTATTGAAGATTTAGATTTTGTCTTACGTTTAGCTTTAAAAGGCGGCAAGTCAGTTTGGTTAGAAGAGATATTAACCTGCTACCGCCAGCACGACAGCAATTTCATATCCGGCGGCTCCAAAGTAATGAAAAATATGGAAATTGTGATGGAGCAATTTTTCGCGCGGCTAGACTTACCTCAGCACATCCGCGACTTGAAACGCGAGGAACGTTACAAGTGTTTAGTATGGATAGCGTGGCGGATGTACCGCGATGGATCTTTGACAGAGATGGTCGAGTGTTTGGAGAAATCTCTTCATTACACTCCTGTTAGAGGTACGGAAACAGTTTTTAAATGGTTGGAAAATTTTAGCTATTATTCGCAAAAAAATGGAGACAAATTTGATGTTTATGCCTTAACTAATTTAAAAAAATGGCAAGACATCGTAGTATTAGCCGTTAACAATTCTTATCAATTCCAACGTGAACATAGTTCGATTAGCCAACCGCAAAAACCCCGCGTTCTCCTGTACGCAGAAGACCACGGAGTGGGAGGTTTAGCTCAGTTCAATCACTCGCTGATGTGTAAATTAGTAGCCGACGGCTACCAAGTTATTAGCGTTCAAACTAAAGCTTCTAACCCTTTAATTGTCGAACAAAAAAAGCTGGGTATAGAACATATTTGGCTGGAGTTTGACACGATCAAAGAGTTTTTGCGAGTTACTTACAATTTAGGGGATGCTGAAAAAATTTACGCGCAGGCTCAACCTAGTTTAATTGTATTTAGTGACGGCTCACCAATGGCAAATTTTGCGGCCAAACAAGTTGCTATTAAGCAGAACATACCCTACATAGTTACTCTCGGTTATATTGGCCGCAATTATGAAACTTTCGATCGGGGCGATCAAATTCCCTATTTTGATGCAGTTTCTTATCAGTACGATTTAGCCAAAGCGGTAGTAGCAGTTTCACAGGAAAATTTCAACTTGTTCAAACGAATTTTTAAAGTGCCTCTAAAACGAGGCAAAGTTATTTATTATGGCAGGCCGAACAGTTATTTTGAACCCCCAAATCTTTCAACCCGCCAACGCCTGCGCCAAGAACAAGGAATCCCCGAAGAAGCTGTCGTTTGTTTCACGGCGGCGAGACTGACTCCAATTAAAGGATATCAGTATCAATTGCAGGCGATCGCCCAACTGAAAAATCGTCCAGTTTGGCGGCAGCTATACTTTGTGTGGGCCGGCCCCGGTTCTACCACTCACGACGATATGGAGTCTGAATTGAGAGCAACTGCGAGCCAATTAGGAGTCACCGAACAGGTTAAATTCCTAGGTCAGCGATGGGATATTGCCGATTGGTTAGACGCCAGCGACATCTTTGTTTTATCTTCCGAAGCAGAGGGAATGCCGCTAGCAGTGATGGAAGCAATGGCGAAAGGATTACCCGTAATTGCCACAGCAGTCAGCGGCATTCCCGAAGAGTTGGGAGATACTGGAAAGTTGATAGCCGATCCTAAAATTGACCCGCAAAAAACAGCACAAGACTTAGCTACAACAGTAGAACTATGGGCGGAAAATCCCGAATTGCGGAGGCTGGCAGGACAAGCTTGCAAACTGCGGGCTGAAGAATTATTCAAAGAAGAACGGATGCTTTTGGAATACGCAGAGGTTATCGAACAAGCCTTATCCGCTAGCAGCAATCAACAAGAAAAATCATCTATCGCCCCCAAAGTCCAAAAGCAGATCCAGCAAGTTGACCGTATGCTCAATTACTACTATTTAGTATGGAAGGCATGGGAAGCTTGCGAACGCGGGGATGTGTCCGGGATGGTTGAGAATTTGCAGTCATCTTGGAAATGTACGCCACTGTTGACAACCGAAACCATCTTGAGCTGGATCGCAAGTTTTGCTGTGTTCTCTTCACAAAAAGGCGTTAAACTCGATACTTACTCGCTAATTCATTCCGAAGCGTGGCAACAATTGATAGAATCAATACAGGGTTTTGAAGTTGCCTTGTCTGTTGGTTAGGACTTTGGATGACAGAATGCCATTTTGCATCGGAATGGCAATCTTAACATCAAAAGAATAACACCGATCTATCCGATTTATGTAAGGGCGGTGCGGTTCGCCCAACTTTCACGTCGGAGCCCCCGTGTCCGCCCTTCTGCGTTTCTAAATACCCTAACAGTTTTAGTTAAAAACTCACCCCATACAATATGCAATTCACCTTCAAGTTCAAACCTATTAATAAACTGCTGCCAATTTGCTTAGCGGCGGTAACTGTCCTGTTAATAACATATTTGGGGCAGCAACCAACTGTTGCCCAACTGCGATCGAACGTAACAGTAGATTTTGGAGTACCAGCTACCGGAACAATTTCCATGAGTGGTATGCTGCACGGAATAGACCCCAGCCAGCCGCCGGATAACTCAATCAAACCCTTGCAGCCCAAACTTTGGCGGGTGGGGAGACTCGATATTTACGATCGCGTCATCGCCAACGGAGCTGAGTTTCAACTGGTAGTCAGCGACTTGTGGGGCTACGGTAGCAATCCCAAAGGCTGGCCCTATCAAAATTACCCCGCGTGGGAAGCCTTCATCCGACAGTTAGCCCAGCAAAATAAAGGCAAGAAAATTATTTGGGATATCTGGAACGAACCCGATTTAAAAAATCCGTTTTGGAAGGGAAGCCAAGAACAATTCTTTGAAACTTACAAAAGGGCTTACAAAATTTTGCGGGAAGAATTGGGGCCGTCAGCTATGATTGGCGGGCCGAGTATCAGCACTTACAACAAAGAATATCTCGCTGACTTTTTGAATTACTGCAAAGCCAACAAACTGGAAGTAAATTTTTTAGCTTGGCACGAACTCAACGATAGCAGGATTTTATTTGTTGACGATCATGTGATTGATGCTAAACGCAATTTTCAGCAAAGTCCTTCTTACAAAGAACTGAAGTTGCAAAAAATTTACGTCAACGAGATTGTCGGGGAATTAGCGCAGTATCAGCCGGGGGAAATTTTAGGTTATTTCTATCAGTTGGAATACGCAAAAGCCGACGGTGCTTGCAGAGCTTGTTGGAATACAGCAGGAGCTAGAAAAGTTAGCAATTGCTTCAACAATACGCTGACTGGGATGGTCACGCCTAATACTTTTGAGCCGAGAGCAGCTTGGTGGACTTACAAAGCTTATGCCGACGGAGTTAATTCGCGGGTGCTGAGTCGGTCAGATAACGATCGCCTTGTCGCTTTAGCCAGCAAGTCAAATCCAGAAGGTAAAGCACAGATACTTTTAGGTTATTTCGACCGCAATTATTCCTTAGCAACAACGGTAACATTAAGCCTCGGAAATTTGGAGCAGCTAGGTATTCAAAAAGGTCAGAAAGTCACTCTAAAGTTAGAAAAAATTCCCAACAATCAAGAAGGATCGGTGCAGAAGCTTGTCACGGTTAAAGAAGAAAACTTGTCGGTGGGTAGCGGCAGCTTGGCTTATGTTATCCCTAATTTCAACGTCCACGAAGGCTACTTATTGACTGTTAGCAAGTGATATAGTTTTTGGTTGCACCGGAATTATATAGAGGACGCGGCAGTGCCGTGTCCCTACCCGGATTAATTGTAGGGACACGGCATTGCCGTGTCCCTACAAATATATAGCCGTGTTATTACAAATATATAGAATTTAGCTGGGATTTTTCAAAGATTTTTGCACGGCTTCCAACCATTCTATGACTGTTTGATTTTCTGATTTTGGGTCGTAGTAACACCCTAATTCATCGAGGATGAATGTTTCTAAATCGGCTGGGGCGATCGGCATTTTTAGCAGTTTGTCGAGTTCTTGCGATGCAGCTTCAACACTTGCGCGCGATTCGCTATTGCGGTAATTTTCAACTACATCACTGGGACTGTCAGCTTCTAGCGGCCAGTCTTGGTGAAAGTAGGAACTGAAAAATTGGGTTAAATGAGGAAATTGATTTATCATTCGGGATAGGCTGTGAGAATAAAGTATCCGGGAGGTAATTTGGCGCTGCGCTGGAGGACGATTTTCAGGCGAGATGCTGAAGTTGCTTTGGATGCGCGGCGACGCAGAGTAATGCCAATTCTTCTGTTGGCGTTGTAGTCGATCGTATAACGATTACCTCGACTTTTCACCCAGGAGTCGATCGCATTTTGATTTCTGTTCATTGCTTCTCCAATGGCCGCTTCGGCAACGGAACGGTCAGTAAAGGAAGATGCGGCAGAAATTCTCGTTTCGCTTGCGAGTCGCTGTGCTAGTTGTGCTTCTGTTTTCCCAACGTGTCTCTCTAAAGTGTGTCCTCCTGCTGCTTCGTGAAAGTCTAATCCGCCGCCCGGTATGTTGGGCACAAAAGCTACGGTGTTTTGTGGTATGGTTGAGATTTCCGGTGCAACAACCGTGGCGTAAACACCAGGGATTGCCGATTGGAATAATATAATTATTGAGGCGATCGCACAGAGGATACCTAAAAACTTTTTTAGGCGATCGAGTTGATTTTTCATTGCTGTTGAATCTCTTTCTTAGATATAGTATAAATGATTGCTGTTTTTTTGTCTATTTTAGAATCTACCATTCGTAAGTTATAAATTGCGCGCAGCATTCAAATATACGGTGCGCACCGAACACCCTACGATTATTTATAAGAGTTCGTGATTTTTGTGGTTTACAAAGCTTTACTGATTATGAGAAAATATTAATAATTCTTTGAAAAAATCACTAATGATTGATGATAAATTAATTTATCATCTTTAAAAATGTGAAAAAATGCAAGTAGTTATCCTAGCCGGCGGTCTCGGTACTCGTCTCAGAGAAGAAACAGAATTTCGTCCCAAACCCTTAGTTGATGTGGGGGGGCATCCGATTATTTGGCACATCATGAAAATCTATGCCCACTACGGTTTCCAAAACTTTATTGTGTGCTTGGGCTATCGCGGCAACATGATTAAAGAATATTTCCTCAATTATGAAGCCATGAACAATGACTTTACTATCTGCTTAGGCCGCAAAAATACCATCACTTATCACGAGGAACATCTCGAACAAGATTTTAATGTTACCCTGGCTGAAACTGGCGCGGCAAGCCTGACGGGAGGGCGGGTAAAACGGATCGAAAAATATATCGATCGCGAGAATTTCATGGTGACATACGGTGATGGAGTAGCTGATGTCAATATTGACGCCTTAGTCGATTTTCACAAGTCTCACGGTAAGCTGGCAACAGTCACTACATTTCGCCCGATTTCTCGCTTTGGAATTTTGGATGTAGACAGCGATAGCCGGGTAGTACAATTTTCTGAGAAACCTCAAATCGACGGCTGGATTAGTGTTGGATATATGATATTTAATCGCCGGGTATTTGAGTATTTGGGGGGAGATGATTGTATTTTAGAACAAGAGCCGATGCAGCGTTTAGCCGCAGAGGGACAGTTGATGGCTTACCGTCATGAGGGCTTCTTCTTTGCGATGGATACTTATCGAGAATACAAGTATTTAAACGAACTTTGGGATGAAGAGAAGGCTCCTTGGAAAGTTTGGAAATGAGTTATTTTTGGGGCGGGATATTCTGCCCGCCCCACAGAAGTTTGAATAAAAATTACTCTAAAAAAACCTCATAAATTTGGTTGTTCGTAGATTTTCAATGATGACTCCTACAAATCGTAAAAACTGGATTTATCTACCTATGGGTCGGCAATGAAACTTGCCGAAATAAGAGTTAAAATTAATATAAAATAATTTATAAAATGGATTGCCAAGATATTCTTAACAGCACAGAAATTTACCTACAAAAGTGGGTTGCACCCCAGGCGGAAATTATCGACAGCGACTCGGAAGCGCTGAAAACAGCAGTTGCTGGATTGGAAGATCGATCGCTCTTAGCATTGCGAGTTCCCCAAAAATGGGGCGGGGCTGAAATTGCACCGGAAATTTTTTACCAATATCAGGAATTGACGGCTCGATATTCCGGCGCTTTGTCTTTCCTGCAAACTCAGCACCACAGCGCAACTGCCATGCTTGCCAACAGCGACAATGAAATGCTAAAAAGCAGATACTTGCCGGCGATCGCCCAAAAAGAGTTACGCTTGGGTGTTGGGTTTTCGCATTTGAGGCGATCGGGCCATCCGGCAGTCACCGCCACTCCCGCAAAAGATGGCTATTTACTGTCAGGAAAAGTTCCTTGGGTAACAGGTTTTGGATTGTTTCAAAAGTTTATTGTAGCTGCGGTACTTCCTGACGAACGCGCTGTTTTCGGTTTGCTACCTTTTGTTAATATTGAACGCGAAAATGGTAAAATAACATTCAGCGACATCATGCCATTAATCGCCATGAACTCGACTAATACTGTGACAGCAACTCTCGATCATTGGTGGCTGCATCAATCAGAAATAATTTCAGTTAAACCTGTCGGGTGGATTTCGGAAAACGACAGCAAAAATATACTGAATTCTGTTCCGGGTACTTTTGGCTGTATTCGAGCGGGATTGGATGTAATTGCAGCAGCGGCGGCAGCTAAGAATTCACCTTTTATAGCGGCAGCTTGCCAAAAACTAGAGCAAAAGCTCGATCGGCTAAAAGAGAATTTCCAACAATCTCAACATAGCTCAAAAGCAGAACAATTAGCGCTGCGAGCTCAAGCCATTGATTTAGCGGTGCGTTGCGGGCACGCTGCGGTTGCTGTTTCTAGCGGTGCTGCTAACGGTATTGTGCACCCGGCCGGGAGAGTTTATCGAGAAGCTTTGGTGTATACTGTTTCCGGGCAAACAAAGGATGTGATGGCAGCAACGCTCGATCGACTAAGCGAATTTTAGATTTTAGATTTTAGATTTTAGATTGAGATCTCAGAAGGTCAAAAACTCAACTGTATTTAATAAATAATAGATATATTTAACCTGATGACAAACAACTTTAAGTCAAATAACTTAAAAAGGATCGCATACAGCCAAATTGTAGACTTAAGCCATTCAATCCACCCAAATATTCCCATATGGCCGGGCGATCCGGCGACAGAATTTGAAACAGTATCTCAAATAGAAAAACACGGCTATTTCCTGCGAAAATTCTCAATGGGAGAACACAGCGGCACTCACATCAACGCACCCAACAGTTTTTATGCAGGAGGCGCGAGCATTGATAGTTATTCGCCGCAGTCGCTAGTTTCCCCTGCAATTGCGATCGACATCCGAGAGCAAAGTCTTGCCAATCCCGACTACACTTTAACAATTGATGATATATTGGCTTGGGAACGGCAGCACAAACTTATCGAACCGGGAAATCTAGTTTTATTGTATACTGGCTGGCAAGAAAAATGGGATGACGAGCGAGCATTTTTCAACCGAGACGATCGCGGAATTTGCCACTTTCCCGGATTTGGCAAAGCAGCCACTCAATTTTTGCTAGAAGAACGCTCGATCGCCGGAGTGGGAACCGACACTCACGGAGTAGATACCGGGCGAGATGAAAGTTTTGCCGTTAACAAACTGGTATTGGAAAAGCAGCTAATAGTCCTGGAAAATCTGACTAATCTCGACTTTTTACCTACCGCTGAAATCACTTTAGTTATCGGAATATTGCGCCTTTTGGGAGGTTCCGGCTCGCCTGTGTCGGTGTTAGCGTTTGTTGCTTGATGCGGTAAAATTGGATTGAGAAAAGTCGAGCAAAAATAATAAGATTAATGACAGAACTGCCCAAGGATCTCAACGAGGCGATCGCCCAATCCCGCATTGCAACCGCCGCCGCCCTCTCGGACGGCAAAACTCTACTGCAAGTCGAATTAGTATTTCCAGAAATCGCCCTGCAAGCACAGTCTATCACCCTACAATTCCTCCCAGAATTTGAGGAAATCTACCCCGGAGTCAAAGTCTTTTTTCCCGACACCGGTGCTGCCGCCCTCGCGCGCCGCGACTGGGGAGAAACACCGTTTAAAGTCACTGATTTGGGCAGCAGCCGCACGGCTGTTGAAGAGAAAATAGCACCGGAAGACCAACTGTTCCTGCTGGTGAACCCGGCGGCTGTAGAAGTGGCCCAAGTCGAAAAACTCTACATAGCTGCGGCCGGTCGTCCAGTTATTTTACTCAATCCGCGCCTCGAAGATGTTGCCACCATAGGTATAGGCTATGCGGGCCGCCAACTGCGCGATCGATTCCTCAGCAAAATCGAATCCTGCTACTACATCAGACCCCTAGACACTGCGGCTTTATTCCGCTGCTACCCCCAATCCTGGCAAGTCTGGCTGGAAACAAACGACCAATACGAACTAATTTCTGAAACTGCCCAAAAACCTGTGGGAGACGATTTAGAGCGGATTTTAGCCGCTTATCTCCCAAGCGCCGATCCTGACTCCACCACACCTGCAAAACCTGTAAAAAAGAAAGGTTTTTTGGCAGAGCTCCAGACATTCCTCAAAGCTTTGACTCAGTGACAGCAGTTAAAGCTCGATCGTATTTTAGGGTGCGTCAGGTAGGATTATTTTCGACTTAATCCATCGGCTAATCGCTGACGCACCCTAAAGTACAGCCTGCAATAACTCAAAGCTTTGGCTCAGTAACAGCAGTTGCAGAAGCACAACTAACTGCTTGCCTGTGTTTCTCTCACTAGCTACGCAAACAGATACTGGCGATCTTTACAGTATATTTATACAAAGCAGTATAATGGGTGACACCCCTCCACCGTAAAAGAGGGGAGGCAAATAGCAGCAAAATCAGATGCTATAAGCTAGAGATTTGGCTTTTGAGTCAGGGAAGCGGATAAACACAATGGAGCACCGGCGCATTGTTATCGGGGACGTACACGGGCATTACGACGGCTTAATGACCCTGCTAGAGGCACTTGCCCCCGGCTCGGACGATCGCGTCTATTTTTTGGGAGACTTAATCGATCGCGGCCCCAAAAGCGCTCAGGTATTAGATTTTGTCCAGCAAAGCCCCTACCAAACTCTGTTGGGCAACCACGAACAACTGATGCTGGAGGCTTTGTCGGGGGTGCCGATGGATATGCGAGCGTGGCAATCTTGGCTGTACAGCGGCGGCGATGCGACAGTAGCGAGCTACAGAGATACAGGGATGATGCCGTACAAACACTTAGAGTGGCTGCGATCGCTCCCCACGCACCTGGACTTAGGGGACATCTGGCTGGTTCACGCCGGCGTTGACCCCCATCTGCCAATTGACAAGCAGTCGATCGAACAACTCTGTTGGATTCGCAGAGAATTTCACACCATGTCGAAACCCTATTTTCCCAATAAATTAATTATCACCGGTCACACGATCACCTTTACCTTTGAGGGTGTCAGGCCAGGCGAATTAGTCAGGGGCGAAGGGTGGTTGGATATTGACACGGGTGCTTATCATCAGAAAAGCGGCTGGCTGACAGGATTTGACCTCAGCTACCGCAGAGTTTATCAAGTAAATGTCTTTAACAATCAAGTCCGAATTTTGCCGTTTGACGAAGTTGTCAGACAATTGAAGCCGAAGCAGATTGCACCCCCGGAACCTGCGAGCGATCCTGTTGTTCAACAGCAGTATTAAATCAATTTGTAGTTGTAGGGTGCGTCAGTTTAAGTTCGATCGATTAAATCCAAATTGACCCGATCGCTGACGCGCCCTACGAACTAGATTGATGTTTTAACGAACCGCGAAGATGCGAAGATGACCGAGTAAGATCGGTCATCCCAATCTAAAATCTCAAATCTAAAATTGTATGACCTTTTGCTACGAACCCAAAAGCCTGCGGATTTCTAACCTGTAATCCTCATTATTCAAACCTTCACCGCTAGCGAGCTCCGGGTCTATCGCCTGCGAGATAGCAGCAATGCGATCGGCAGTAGCCGGGTGAGTGCTTAAAATGCTCGGAGGAGAAGGCTTGTTGAGCAACTTTTTCATAAAATCAACCATCCCAGATTGAGCGTAGCCCGCTCGCCCCATAGTTTGCAATCCCAACCGATCCGCCTCATACTCAGCTTGGCGGCTGTGGGGGCGCCGCAAAGCCAACTCCACCCCAATCTGAACCGCCTGAGATCGATCGAGCCCAGTCGCCGAAGCTACACCAGAAGCGATCGCCATTTGACGCATTTGTTGAATTGCGTGGCGAGCACTAATGTGAGCGATTTCGTGGGCGAGCACACTTGCCAATTCGGCCTCATTGTCCGCCGCCGCCATCAAACCTTTATTCACATAAACAAAACCGCCCATTGTCGCAAAAGCATTAATATTGTCGTCGTCAATCACTTGAAAAGTATAAGGAATATTCGGGCGAGTGCTTTCCTCGGCCAGTCGCTGACCGATGCGGTTGATATATTGTGTCGTGGCGCGATCGCGGTCAATATTAAACTCGCTGTTCGCCAACTGCTGATTAATTTGTCGGCCAATAGTCACCTCTTGGCTATCGGACATATTTGACAATTGGATAACTTGAATGCCCCGAAAAATCAGTTCAGGCAAAGAAAATGCTTGAGTCTGTTCCGGGGAAATCACCCAGATACCCGCAGCCACAATCAGCGACAGAAACAGATAAATCCCCCGGCCGCAGGTACGTCGGCAAGTCAACCAAAAACTTTTTAACATGATTGATACGTGGCAGAAGTTACGTAAAATTTTAGGAAAAACTCGAAAAGTCACTAAATAGGCAGACGCAATTTGACGCTGCTTAGTTGCTATTCTAGCTTTTTGCAAATTTTTAACTGCGCCGCCAGCCTCCGGGCGATCGACAACTGCCCAACCAACCCCCCTCAACTGCCTTTTGCCTTCTGCTTTAAGTGCCCAAGTCATGCGGATTTTGGACTATCGTTGTGGTAATATCTTTTAGCTTCAGGACTTACGCATCAATAACGTATGTCATTGCGAGCGGTAGCCAAGCAATCACAGCATCTGTTTTTCATCGATGTCTGGGTAAGTCCTGAGCTTGTAAACATACTCCTGTCGCTATCAGTTAATTAAGCGATTTATGAAAATTTTGGATTCTCAAGGCCGACTGTTCGGCAAACTCAGCATCCTAGACGTAGGTGCCGCTCTGATCGTACTGCTAGTCGCAGTCGGAATCTTCTTCTTTCCCGGTACTTCTGGCGGTTCCGTCGCCCAAGTCGGCACCAGTATCAAACCTGTAGAGATTGATGCAATTGCGATCGGTCTCAAAGGGACAAACGTTGAAAATTTGTTCAAAGCAGGCGATAAAATCAATGTGGTGATCCGCAATCAACCCTCCGGTCAGATTACCATCAAATCTGTCAAAACTCTCACCAGAACCCTCGCAGTTCCTCAGCCCAACGGCACTCTGAAAGCTCTCCCCGATCCCAGAGAAGAAGAATCCTTCAGCAAAAATATGATGTTTACCTTAGAGGGAAAAGGTCAACTTACTGAAAATGGCCCGGTTTTAGGTAATACGAAAGTCAAAATTGGCACTACGCTAGAGCTTGAAGGCAAACAGTACATTTTCAACGCCAGCGTCATCGATGTACGAGTCAAAGAATAGTCAGTCGATTTTAGATTTTAGATTTTAGATTTTAGATTTACTTCACAGATGAATCTGGGATCTCAAACTTTGGTCTAAAATTTTGGGATAAACCCTCAGTCGATTTTAGATTTTAGATTTTAGATTTTAGATTTACTTCACAGATGAATCTGGGATCTCAAACTTTGGTCTA
>NZ_JAUBRK010000003.1:109859-195708 GCF_036701825.1 Microcoleus sp. MOSTC5
AAATTTTGGGATAAACCCTCAATAGCGTCGGGGGCTTGTGCCTGTTGTTGGGCGGGAGAATTGGGAATTAGGGATTGGCGATTGGGAATTGGGAATTAATCTTCCTTCTTCCCTCTGACTTCTTCCTTCTTGCCTCGAACCTCGAACCTCCATCCGTTACATCCGTTAAATCCCGTACATTGCTCGTTGCCGAACCTGCATCCTTTCAATCCGTTAAAAAATCCGTTGCCGAACTTCTTCAGCCTTCCGAAAGCAATTTTAGATATTGCCGAATTAAGCCAATAGTCACAGCGGGAATTTCTAACTGCGGAGTCAAACCTACGTTTTCCAGAGATTGAAAAACTTTGATTGCTTCGGGGTTGAGGTTGGCTAACCGCTGGCCGATATCGGGCCCGGTAAACTGCGATTTTTCTCCCCAAATAATCGCTGTCGGTGTTGTTAGCTGAGTGATGTACAGCGACAAATCAAAGCACAAATCTCCCCGCACAAAAGACAGGGCGGCATATTCTGCATTTGGTTCCAAAGCAGATTCGAGGTAAGCGTCTACAATTTCTTGGTAAACGCGACGGGAATCGGAAAATTGGCGCTGTTCTAGGAAGCTGCGGATGCCGCCGTCTGTGGCGATTCCCGTACTGTAGAGCAATTTGTCTAAAATTGGTGTGTTGACTAGCTTAGCGAAGAAACTGCTGCCGTAATCTTGTCCGAAGTCCGACAAACCGCTGGGTATTGTCAAAATTAGGGATTTGAAGAGATCCGGCCGCGCGATCGCAGCTCGAATCGCGATCGCCCCCGTCAGGGAAGAAGCGATCGCATCTGTCGGACTGTCACAAGTTTTTTCGATAAATTCGATCAAAGTTGTGATATAATCTTCAACTTGATAATTTCTCGGCGGATGTTCCGATCGCCCCCAACCGATTAAATCAGGTGCTAAAATTCGATATTCGGCCGCAAAAGCCGGATAAACTTTCGACCATTCGTAGGCACTCGACCCGCCCCCAAAACCGTGAAAAAATACTAAATTCGGTTTATTTTCCGAAGTTGAGGTCGGCAACCCGATCCAAGGCATTTTTTCAGCAGTGTAGTAAACCATTCTGCCGAGAGAAGTAACTACCGATCGCTGACCGAAGCCGAGGGGTACAAGCATAAATAAACCTCTATCACTGTTATATTTTAGATTTTTGTCCGCCGCCCCGTCTTTGTTTGAAAAAATGGCAAAGCAGGTGGCGTTTTTGTAAAGATTGAGTAATGATTTAAATCTATTTTAGTACAGGTGAAGCGTGAAACTACAGACAGCAAGTAAGTTTTGCGATTTGGGCAATTCGGCGGTGTAGTTATCCTCACCCTTGCAAACTACCGCCGATCGGAGATAATAGCAAAATGATGGGTAAGACCCCTCAACGCAATAGAGTCTGTTCGCCAACCCGGAAAGCAGGCGCTCGGAAAGCAGGAGTATTAGGACTGGCTTTCAGGCAGGCGGAAGGTTAGCCGACGCTCGCCAATCACGAATAATTAATCACGATATTTTGCGGAGCAGTGGCTTTTGAGGTCGAAAGTCTTTGTTGGAGGGGGGCGATCGGGTTTCGATTCCTAATTGCAGGTTTGGCAATCACGGGCCTCGCCGTTATTACTTCCAAAACAGAAGAAACAACTAATCTCAGGGAGGTCTACAAAAAATGCAACTGCTCAGGAAACGGGATCGCGAGGGTTTTATGGTTGATGCGAAAAGTCTTCAATCTGACGGGTTTGCAGAATTTGATACAGCCTATCGAAGCATGGATTTAAACGGCAAAAAGTCTGTAGTCGCCACTCCAGAACGCTCAGGCGCAGGGTCAGAGGTGCGATCGCGCGCCGCCACCGTACCGGCGATCGTCCGCCTAGCTTTAGAAGATTTGAAATGCTTTGAAGTAGTAGAGCACCAGTTTGCACATTGGGGGGTTACTTTTACCAATGCCGTCGCCATCCAACCTTCAAACCCAGCATTTTTCACGGGTTCTGGGACAACAGTGTTAATGGGAGCCCCAAAAAGCGGACTGATAGAAGTAACTTTTAAGCATCCAGTTCGCTGGGTGTCAGGACTTGTTACCAGTTCGCGGCGAACTGTTTTATCTGCTTGCGACATCGACGGCAACCCAATTGTTCAGGATGAAATGCCAGCGCCCAATCTGGCCGGGTCTAATTCTCCGATCGCTCCTAGCGCTCCCCTGCGCGTAAAAGCTCCGAATATTCATCGAATTACTTTTTACGCTTTTGACGGTCAGCTAGTAGTCGATGACTTGATTTTTGGATTTTAGAGCAAAGCCATAAGTAGGGCTTGCTGAATAATCGATCGCTTTCTGGCGATCGGGAGTGATCGATATATTCAAACCGAGTTAAAGATGAGTTTTTCCTGCCTTATTTTTAGTGAAATATAACTGCAAGTTATGTTAACTCCAAAAACAGGCATTGTTTGATCCGCTCGACATAAAAACACATAAAAAACCCGGCGCCACCAGGTAGAAAGGTTCATGACTAAAAAAGTGATAGCAATAGTTGTTTGTGAAGTATTATCAAGTTTTGCCATGATACGATTGAGACCAAATCTTCGTTTACCTTCCCCGAATTTACCCTCAATCGCCTGACGAATTCTGTCATCTTCCAACGCTTGCCTCTTTTTTTCTTTGCTGACATTTGCTGGAGGTCTTCCTAGGGGCTGTCCACTGATTCTAATGCCTTTTTCATGACACCAAGCTCGGTTTGATCTTGTTCGATAAATGCGATCTGCATGAACTGACTCTGGATAATACCCTGTGAATCTATAATAAGCTTCTACTTGGGCTTTTAAGTCTCCTGATTCGTTAAAATTATCCCAGCTCATTCGGTTTAAAAATACATATCCTTCAAAACAACTGGCTGATAGTTTGGCTCCAAACTCTACGCTTTTTCCGGCTTTTCCTCTGACTATGGGACGGATATGGGGTTGGCTTAAACTTACTATTCTATCTTCAATACTCTGTTTATTATTATCAAATAACCATTGCTGTTGGTGATAGACCTCTGTGAGGACTAGCAAGGTTTTATATTGCTTTTTGTTCAGGCGTTCTAGGGTCGCACCTGACTCGATTAGCTGTTCAATATGAGCGAGGTTTCTTTTGATATATTGAAGTTGTTTTTTAATTGCCTGTCTTTTTTTGTTACGGGATGGTCTTCTTTGTTTGGCTATTAATAAGTAATCTTTTCGGGCGAGATTACGGTAGGTTCTTGGTTTTTTACTGGTTTGACCTTTGATCTGTTTATACAGGATATCTATAATTTTTTCGGTATGAACTCTGGCTTTGTTTAATAGTCCTAAGTCGGTCGGATAGGTAATGTCGGCTGGGGCACAGGTAGCATCTACGATCAACTTGCCGCGATTGGCTGACTCATTTTTGGCGTCCGAATCCTTTTTTTTTTCGGGTTTAACTGGCGTGATGGAGCGGATTTTTTCAACCATTCGTTGGTTCACTTTATTAATTAGGTTCGGACTAATTCTTTGCCGAAAATGAACTAATAGAGATGGGTAAAAGGCGAGTTCGTTACTGTAGCTTGATTGACCAATAAAGTATTGTAGATAGGGGTTTTTCCTGATCTGTTCTACTGTTTCCCGATCGCTAACTCCCAGTTTTTCTTTGATGATTAATGCCCCCAATGCCATCCTAAACGATTTGGCGGGTGCCCCCATTTCTGTGGGAAAGTTTTTAGCATATTCTGATTCAAATTCATCCCACGGGATTAGTTGGGCTATTTTTACCCAACGGTTAAGGAGTGACAACTTTCCACATGAGGGGAGTTCAAAGTCGGAGGGTGAGGGGGGAGCAAGCTCAGCTTTTCTGTACACGAGCGCACTGGGTGATGCAAAGGTTTTGTACTATTTTACCTGTTTATCTTGCACACTTTTCTCGATCGCACGATCACATAACCAGGCTGTGTAACCTTTCTGCACTTATCCAGCAAGCCCTAAGTAGCGTCCCAAGTCTGCAAACCTTCGAGAAGGGCATTGCGGACTAAAGCTTCTGGTTCCCGACTCAGCATCAGGCGAAAGCACTCGGCAGCGCGGGAACGGGCGATCGAACTTTTGACAGAGCTCACAGGGCCAAACCCACCCTTATTCACCAAATCGGTCATTTGCCGCACTGCAATCAAACGCTTCACGGGGTCAGGATCGGTCAAATCTGCCAGGATGCGATCGAGCGCCACTTCATCTTTTGAGGCGCCCAGACTCAGCGCTTGCCGCAGCAACAGCCCTGCAATCGCGATCGTGCCCAAGTTCTGCAAAATCAGGCTCAAAGCCATCCAGTGGCTCTCGGAGTCCGCCCAAATCGCCAAACTCATGTAAGCGCCCAAGGTTGCAATCCCGCCGGTGCCCACGGCTAAAACAAATCGGCGGTTCGGGCCCTCCCAAAATTGCTCGCCTTTCGATCGCAGCAATTGCCAGTCCCACGACTGCCCTCGGTAAACCGCCATCATCGCTGCTATCCCCAGGCCCGTGGAAAACAGTAACTGACTGTTCCACCACCCCCAAACTGCTGCCAGGGTGACAACTGCCAGCCAACCTTTCGATCTAGTCAAACCCTCTAGCAGCCATTTGAGAAAGGCAGTAGAAACCACAGGCGATCGAGTCCTGGAAGTCTTGCCATCTACCCTCCGGCGCTTTGTTGCGGCATTCTGGCCTGTCGCTGCTGGGGTTCCCGGCGGGCGATCGTCCGAACTAAATTCCCTCAAAGCTCGGGCCTCAGTCATTTCTAAGGACAGCTCGCTCGACGGGTGCAGATCGAGTTCCAAAGTGCGATCGGACACTTTCACTGGCGATCGATTCAGCTTGGTTGTAGTTTTTTTAACTTGATCCATACTGAGTTTTTTGACAAATAACTTTAACTTATACCCGTTTCAATAAACTCTGCAACTGTCTGCCTGTTTCAAACCATTACACAATCAGTCTTTACCGATCTAAAATCTAAAATGGTACGATCCAGGCTTTTTTACGACTGATTTTGATTCTCGGAAACCAAGAGTCTTAGACTCTATAATACCAGAAATTTAAACTCGTGGTGACTACGGCAACTTGGTAGAATTCCGATAAATCATTACCAAAGATAGAGTAATTGAAGATTGTTGAGAAAAGCACAACAGTTCAACAACGAATAATATTTCTGAATCACTCTTGAGGCCCAAGGGCGATCGGAGTTGGGCTGAGGGCAAAAAAACGAAAAATTTTTAATTTCAGAAAATAGGGCTATTTTGGGTGATTGAATTCGTCCGCCGAGAAATGCGCGAGGAAAATTTAGGTTTTTGCCCGCAGCCCAGGGTGATGGCTGTCCTTGGGTGTCAAATGATGCTCGGTTCACAGCTTGACCCCGCCCAAAAACGGATACAAGTTTCCGACACTCGCGGTGCAGAAGCAAAAATTTTAGACTCTTGTTCAAGTTCCCAGATTCATCTGTGGAGTAAATCTCAAATCTCAAATCGTTCGACTGAGCGCGACTCGACGACGGCTCGACTCGGCTGAGCGCTCGCCGAAGTCTAAAATTTAAAATCGACTGAGGGTTAGCGGGACGGACAGCAGTCTCCGGGCCGGCAGAGAATCCAGACAGTATTGTTTGATAATTAATAGCAGGAGCATTCCTAAACTGCTAAGATTTTGGAATTAATGGGAGTTGAGTTAATTAAATCGGCTTCTTGTTAAAATGAGTCCCCGATCCTCATGGATAGGGATCCGGTGGCGGGAGCATATCAAGTCCGGTAAATTACCGTAATTATTTTAGGGGCCGTCCCGTCGCGCCCGATCGGCAATATCAGCCAGATATCGGCGTCAACCCGCTCCGGCGTCTGGATATTATGGTCGATCGACCCAATTAGATAGCAGGAAGGGCATCATCCGGGTTCAAACCCGTGAAACAGCAGCGCCAACAATCAACCGCGCGATCCTGTTCGGCAAGTGCGGAGGCTGGAAAAACAGCGGCTTTTGACCAAACTCAGGCACAACTTCTGCCCCAAACTGTGTCTGCGGAGGTTAGGCTAGTGAAGAGAAGAAAAGAAAACTTACGATCGAGACTTGATTAGTCTACCTTGTAATTTCTTGCTCAATTGTCAAGCCCAACAGTTTTGCATTCTCTGGCAAGCGAGACTCTTGGCACTTCCAACAAGTGCGTTTCTCGACCGTCAAAGAGCTTGGGTTTGATGGTAAAGCCCCTACCAGTATGTAAACACCTTACCGATGGCTCGCCGGAACAATCTTGCAGGAAAACCCATATCTAGTATGCAAAATCAATTCACGGTTCACTTCTGGGGCGTTAGAGGTAGCATAGCCTCTCCTGGGGCTGAAACAGTACGTTACGGGGGTAACACGCCCTGTATAGAAATGCGAGTGGGTGACAGTCGCCTAATTTTCGATGGCGGTACAGGATTGCGGGTTTTGGGACAAACTCTCCTGTCCCAGATGCCCGTAGAAGCTCATATGTTTTTTACTCACTCTCACTGGGATCACATTCAAGGATTCCCATTTTTTGTCCCAGCTTTTATTAAGGGCAATTGTTTTCATATCTATGGGGCAGTTGCTCCTTCTCCTAATAACGCTACTATCCAGCAGCGACTCCACGACCAAATGCTCCACCCGAATTTTCCGGTGCCCCTGCAAATTATGGGGGCAGACCTGAAATTTAACGATATAGAAGTGGGCCAACCGCTGGAAATCGGAGATATTAAGGTGGAAACTGCTTTGTTGAACCATCCCGGGGAAGCTGTAGGCTACCGCGTAAACTGGCGGGGGTATTCGGCTGCTTACGTGACTGATACCGAACATTTGCCCGACCGTTTGGACGAAAATGTGGTGTATTTGGCCCGCGATGCTGAGGTGCTGATCTACGACGCTACTTATACCGATGAGGAGTATTATTCGGAGAAGAGCAGCAAGGTCGGCTGGGGACATTCGACTTGGCAGGAAGCGGTGAAGGTGGCAAAGGCTGCTAATGTCAAAAAGTTGGTGATTTTTCACCACGACCCGCTGCACAATGACGAGTTTTTAGACAGGGTGGGAGAACAAGTGGCTCAAAGGTTCCCCAACAGTTTGATGGCGCGGGAAGGTTTGTCGTTACAGTTGCTGCCTCCCGATCGCGATTTGTCTGAAGAGTCGGTGCAAGCGCCTAAAGTGCCTGTCTGATGGATTTGAGATTGCCAGATAGTTCTGAAATCTTGAGGTCGGAAATCTCAAATTTAAGTTAGGGCTGACCTCAAAGAGGCATACAAGCCTCCGACTGCTGTTGTGGAAAACCAAAAAGTTGAGACCAAAGTTTAATCTCCCAGATTGAATCTGTGGAGTCAATCTAAAATCTAAAATCTAAAATCGACTGGCGATCGCAATCTGGCTAAGTATGTCAAAATATTAAGCGTGTGGGTAACTTCTTCTTGTACGGCTGCTCTGACTCCAACTTCTGTTGCCTTGGGAAACTTTGACGGTTTGCACCTAGGGCATCAACAAGTCGTGCAGCCAATTTTAAATCGATCGCCTGGGCCAAATTCTGCGACGGTTTTTGCGTCGGGAGAAAACTTGCGTTCAAACGCTGGCACAGATGAAAATTTGGAAAGCAAACCTCCGGCGACCTGCTACAACGACTCAGCAGCACCGCCGGATCTAGCCGGCAGCCGCGATAATTTCGAGGGTTTGATAGGCCCCAGGGCAGAGGGCAACAGCCTCTCTGGTCGCGATTATGATTGGGTCGATAGACTTTACAGCACTGTGGTGACCTTCGATCCCCACCCGCAAGAATTTTTTACGGGTCAACCGAAAAAACTGCTGACGCCTCTGGCAGAAAAGGTAGAATTGCTCGCAGCAATGGGCGTCGAGCAACTTGTGCTGCTGCCGTTCGATCGAGAATTGGCGGCTTTGACTGCTTGTGAGTTTGTCGAGAAAATTTTGGTGCGACAACTAAAAGCGAGTCGAATTAGTGTGGGGGTTGATTTTCGGTTTGGACGGGGACGCGCTGGGACGGCTGTGGGTTTGCAGTCGATCGCCTCGGGTTACGGTATTGATGTTGCTCTTGTACCCCTGCACAATTGCGGTGAGGGCGATCGGATCAGCAGTTCTGCAATCCGCGAAGGTCTGGCATCCGGCGACCTCACAAGAGCGAATCAGTTGCTGGGGCGACCTTACAGTTTAGTCGGGACTGTGGTTGGCGGACAGCGGCTGGGCAGGACGATCGGATTTCCGACGGCTAATCTCGAACTGCCGCCGGAAAAATTTTTGCCGCGTTTTGGCGTGTACGCGGTGCGAGTCTCGGTGAAACATGGATGGGAAAAGATGAAAGATGAAAGTTCTTCCTATCAGCGGGAAAACCCCAAATCTGTAATCCCCGACACAGCATCAAATTTATCTTTTGTCAATGGGGTGATGAATGTTGGTTGCCGCCCGACGGTAGACGGTCTGCAACCCACTGTGGAAGTTCACCTGTTAGATTGGTCTGGGGATTTGTACGGTCAAACCTTGAGCGCGAGTTTGGTAGAGTTTTTGCGACCAGAACAAAAATTCGCTTCTCTGGATGCTCTCAAAACTCAAATTCAGGCAGATTGCGATATTGCTAGAAGCCTCTTAACTGCTAAAGTCTAATAATTATGTGATCTAGAACGGGCGATCGGTTTTAAAAATGGTGCAAGATGAGTCAGACTAAATTCTAGTTGGACAAATCGGAAGTCCGCAAGACAAAGACTTAAGATTTGAGCAATTTGATGTTCGATCAACAATTAGCAATTAGCAATTAGCAATCAGGGATATGAGACAACATATTGAGCGGCTCAAACAAAATCTAGGCAAGACTATTGTTGGCAAAGCTGATGCTATTCGCTTGGTGCTGGTAGCCGTGCTTTCGGGTGGGCACGCGCTGCTGGAAGATGTGCCGGGTGTGGGAAAAACTCTGCTGGCGAAGTCTTTGGCGCGATCGATCGATGGGAAGTTTCAGCGGATTCAGTGCACTCCCGATTTGTTACCGACGGATATCACCGGTACTAATATTTGGAACCCGCGCAGCGGAGAGTTTGAGTTTTTGCCCGGGCCAGTTTTTGCTAATGTTTTGCTTGCCGATGAAATCAATCGGGCGACGCCGCGAACTCAGTCAGCTTTGCTGGAAGTGATGGAAGAAAAGCAGGTGACAGTAGATGGAGTTTCTCGGAATGTTCCGGCGCCGTTTTTTGTGATTGCGACTCAGAACCCGATCGAATATCAAGGCACTTTTCCGCTACCGGAAGCTCAAATGGATCGGTTTACTTTGTCTTTGACTTTGGGCTATCCCGCTGCATTGGAAGAGTTGCAAATGTTGGAACGGCTTTCTGATAGTTTTGCTGTTGAAGATTTGCAGCCTTGTATTTCTTTGGAAGAAGTGCAGGAATTGCGCCGTTTGTGCGCTGCTGTGAAGGTGGAAGGCTCTTTGAAACAGTATATTGTAGATTTGGTGCGATCGACGCGGGAGGATGAGGAGATTACTCTGGGGGTGAGTCCCCGGGGTGCGGTAGCTTTGCACCGGGCGTCCCAGGCTTTGGCGTTTATGGAGGGCCGGGATTATGGGACTCCTGATGATGTGAAATATTTGGCGCCGCACGTACTGTCTCACAGGTTGATTCCGGCGGGGGGAAGGAGGGCTAAGGCGATCGTTGACAAGTTGTTGCGGTCTGTTCCTATTCCTTAAAAAGTTTGTAAGTAGGTTGCTTTAATTAAAGGAACAGGCAAGATGCCTGTTCCACAAACAATTAATTTGCCTGTGGGGTGGGCAGGAGAACCCGCCCTTGAAAGACTTATTAATAATTGTGCAAGATGTCATATCAAATCCGGTAGCATCGTCGGGCGTAAAACCCAGTCAACAGTCAACAATCACGGACTGTGCAACCGGAATCGATCTAATTCATCTGCGTTAATTTGTGTTAACCTGCCTGTATCTGCGGTGAAAAAAAAAGAAGTTTTTCACCGCAGATGACAAGGGATGGACGCTGATTCACGCAGATGAAGAGAGGAGATATATGAATAATTCCGATGCTAACAGATAGATTTGATGTCAGTTAATCAATAGGTTTTGCACCATTCTCAAGCACTCTCAAACAGCGCGACTAATTTTTTTGCCTCTAAATCAACATTGTGTTGTTGAGCAACTCTCTCGGCTCCTGTTTTCCCCATTCGTTCTAGTTTTTCTACAGGTGCTTCCAATACCGCGCGCATCGCTACGGCTAATGCTTCTGCGGAACCGGGAGGAACTAACCAACCGCAAACACCGGGTTCTACGAGCTCCGGGATGCCAGCAACATAAGTGCTAATTACGGGCCGATTGAGAGCGAGGGCTTCCATAATTACGACGGGCAAACCTTCAGCAAAACTCGGCAATACCATTGCCCGCGAAGCTAAAATTTCTTGCTGAACTCGATCGCCACTGGCCCAGCCGGTAATTTCTATATGATTTTGCAGGCCGAGTTGCAGAATCTGCTTTTCAATATCCGATCGCAGCGGCCCGTCTCCTACGAGTACCAACTTAAACTCTAAGCCTTGAACTGCTAGCAAGTTAGCAGCTTCTAGCAATAACAAATGACCTTTTTGTTCGCTGAGCCGGCCAATGCAAGCTAAGCGGGGTGCTGCGGGTATGGGGACGTAGGGTGCAGCTAAAAATGCAGCATCTACGCCGCAGTGTATGACGTGAATTTTTGACCAAAAAGTGCGATCGCACCACCGAAAAAGCTGACTTTTACCGAAGGAACTAACCGCTGCTACAAAGGTCGATCGTTTAATTTTTTCGTCTAAGGAAAGAAGTGTGGCTTTATCAAATTCTTCAGGGCCGTGAACGGTGAAACTGTAAGTCGGGCCGCCAAGCACGCGGCACAGCATTGCGACTGTTGTCGAATTTGTCCCGAAGTGAGCGTGAACGTGTGCTGTACCCGATTCTGCAAACCAATTTAAAAGAATGCAAGCTTCTGCTAAATAAGCTAGATGCAGCAAAATCCCCCGTTCCGAGTGCCAGCCAACTTTGAACATTAACCGCACAGCTTCGATGAATCGAAGGGGTCTAGTTGCCGCAACGCGGAGCAAACCCCACGCTAACCCCTGTACACCAACTCCTAAGATTACTTTAGTCAATTCTTGCTCTAGTTTGTCGGCCCCATCAACGAGTTCAGACTCGCAGGATCGGATCGAAAAACGTGCGACTTTTATGCCGCAATTTTCAACGGCTAGCACTTCTCTGCGGACAAAGCTGTGGCTGACTTTGGGATATTGGTTAACTAAATAAGCGATGTTCATGAACGGGGAGAAAATTTTATGATAAAACTCTATATTAGTTTAGCCTCTAATCAATCGAAGTCAAGGCATCCTCATTCAAAGAAAAAGCTGGAGAGAATTGTGCCTGTCTGTCAAGCTGATTATCAATTACCAATTACTGATTACTGAATATTACCGATCGTCAAGGGGTTATTAAACTGAATTGGGTATTAGTTATTTAAGTATTTTATTGAGTAGATTCTTACATGAAAGTTGCGATCGCCCTTGACGGAATGGAGGATTGGGAAAGGGCGATCGCGCGTCTGAAAAAGTAGGATAAGGAATTAGCTCTGTCAACTAAAGTCCCCTTGCGGGGAAGTGGTGAAAACTGAATCAAGTGTTCAATATCACCTTACTAGAGGCGTGTTTCCATCCCCTTGCGGGGTAAGTTGAAAGACTTGTTGAAGTCTTTGGAAAATTTTCACTCTCCAGTCTTCTAAAGAATAGCTGTCATTTTGATAAAAGTCAACCCACTATTAGCATAAAAAAGAGCAGGATTTTTACAATCTCCGCCCTCTTTATATTGCTGCTTGATACGGCTGAGTAGCAGTTACTCAAACTGAGCAAGAACGAGTTCCTTGTCAGGGAAATCAGCTACTAATTTTAGAGTTCCCCCAAAAGCCTGGATGTAGCGAGAGAGGGTAGAAACCTGAATATCCTCTCTCGTATCCAACTCGGAAAAAGCAGACTCAAAAGTGCTAAGGTCTTTTTCCAGTTCTTCATCTGTACACCCCAAAGCTTTTCGCTGTTCCAAAAGAGTAAGATGGAGTAAGGCGAGTTGAACTCGCGTTTCAATCTTTGCCCTTCGCTCTGGTGTCATCCGCTCTTGCAATTCACTAAAAGGCTTTGTCTTCATATCAATCATTCATTTTTTAGCTTTTCAACCATTGGTCGTAGAGCTTATCGGCTTTGGGTATATTCTCTTTATACCAGCGATCGTTACCCTTTTTGTTACCTACTAAAAGGAGTATTGCAGTCCTGCCAGGATCGAACGCATACAAGATCCGATAAGGCTCTCCTTGATGTTGTACTCGAAGTTCTCGCATATGTTTGTGACGAGAGCCATTAACACGCGAACTGTAAGGAAAGGGAAGATTAGGCCCTCTTTCTTTGAGCAAACCTAGTGCGGTAAAAATATCGTCTTGCGTTTTTTCATCAAATGTTATGAAACACTGAGCGAACTCGTCCGTATACTCTACTTCGTATGCCATGTTGTCCTTGCCTTTTACAAAATACGTTCTAGTAGGTGGTGATTGAACAATTGATTCAGTTGGTCTAGCCTCAGCTAGAGCAATTGATGTAGGCAAGTCCGGATCTTTGAGCCTATACATAGGTCGATCGCTCCCAAAAAGTATCAAAGTGTACAAACAAGGCTTACAGTTTAAACTATAAGCCTTACTTTTCATATTACACTATATATTACATTCTGAACACGGTCAGTATCGAAATACATTTTATTCAGAGTATTTTACCTTCTTGGGACTCCCATCTTCCTTAATATCTAAAACCTCAACTTTCACCACTTGTCCTTCAGAGAGGGATTGAGCTTTTTTCGGTTCTTTCTCAGTTAGCCTGATATTTCCCAGAATTTCATATGTCACCTTGTTCCCTTTAATAGCAGTAACTTTGGCTTCGACAATTTGACCCACTGCAAACTCATGACTGCCGATCGCCTTAGCAATTTCAACTTGTCTCGCTGACTCTACAACTGGGGTCACAACTTCTCCAATCGGCCCCGCTTCTTTGTAGTAACGCATCAAACGAGATGCCCAACCTAAAATTTGCAGCAAAGTGCTAGCATCCCCTTGAAATCCTTTGAGACAATCGCTACAAGCTTTATCGATGCTGCGGTAATAATCTGTGGTTTTGCCACTGTATCCGATTTGTCTGCCATTACCGACAAGGGTTTTAAGATACTTGAAAAACCTGGAATTGGCATCAGCTTGATTTTGATTAACTGCATTGCGGAGATAGGCGATCGCCTTTCCCAATTCATTTACATCAGTTTCTTCTTTAACTAAAGTTTGAGCGATCGCGTGGGCAATTCCCCACTGGTTTTCGGTCAAAGCTTCTGTAACTAATTCAGTATTCGACATCTTTAATACATTCCTGTTGGAGGTTCGCGATCGGTCGGATATTTCAACACTTTAGCTAGTTGTTGCAATTGAGTTGCTTGCACTAAGCTAGAATGAGCAGCTTGAATATTTTTTTGCATAAATTGTTGCAATTTTGTGCCAGTCATGCTGTCAGATTCAGGAGGATTGTAGGAGGAATAGCGATCGCGCAAATCTCCCTTGTTTTGCAACACCCTTGCCGCTGTCACCTCCACAGTCATTGTTCCCATGCCGATCGGCTTCCCGCCGCCTACCTTGAGGGCGATCGGATACTTTGGATCTTGCCCCAACACAATCAAAAGCGTTCCTAACTCTGCTGCTGTTAAGTTTTTGAATTGTATCTGTGTTTTGAAAGTATACTCTTTAGCCGCTTGCTGAACAGTAATTCCTTGATTTTGACCTTTGTCGATCGCCCGAATTGTGTGATAGTAAAACTTGCGCCCTGCTACGTTGCCTCTTGCGTCAAAATATGCTCGTCTTTGATCGGGACGGGGACGATATAAAGATGGCATAAATCCCGTAGCAAAGCCCGTATTTTGGCATTTAGCATCGCTGAATTCAATTAGCCCTTGCCAATCTAAGGCACCGAATACTTGACTTGCCGGACAGAGTTCTTGTTTATTTTTACATGGCAAGCGTTCTTGCGGAATTTTATCTCTGTATCTTGATGTAATTACTGCTAAAGTGCTGTTAGTAATGGCTTCGTATGCTGACCGGATGCAGCCTTTGAGAGAACTACCTTGAATAGATAACTTTTGGTCAATATTTTGAACCATTGTTTTGATTAAAGGCAGGCGACTGCCTATGTCGCTACCCATGACAACTACGCCTGTAGAGACGTGCAAAGTAGTCTGAACTTTTAGAGTTAGAAACAAAGTTCCGTGCAGGCGATCGCCCAAATATTGGTGATGTCCTGCAGGAGGATTTTTTGGCGGTCGTTCCTTGGGGAAACTAATTAATTCATAAGGTTTAGGTTCTCCAGTTTCAGGGGGATTATTATTAGAAACCGGACTACTAGGCGGTGTAGAACGTCGGGGCTTGGGTGGGAGATTTGTAGTCATGTTAACTCCTGACTGTGAGGGCGACAAAATGAACAGTAGCAGTTCTTTTTTCTTGAAAGTATCGCTGACCTATGCTAATATTGTTAGAGACAATCTTTTCATCATTTTCTCCTTTATAGACAAAACTTTTAGGGAATTTGGGTTCGTCAAGGCGGTGAAAATAAGCCGCGCGATCGCAAATTTGCCACTCGCAATCTTTATCGATCGGCTCAAATCCTTCTAAATCGGCTTCAACTCGACTCAGGATTAACGCTTGATATGCACTTCCCTGCTTTTTCCAGCGCAATTCGCGATAGGCATTAAACATTTGCCCTTCAAAACCGGGAAAAAACTCTTCGGGCAATTTCATGCAAATGCCGCTGACTGCGTAGGGCGATCGCACAAAATAATAACTTTCCTCAGTTGCTAACTTTTCTAACAACTCTTTAACTTCATCTCGTGACAAACCAGAGCGAACGTATACAAAACCTTTGTTCATGCTGCGGCACCTGTTAAAAGCTTACTCCAAGCACAAACTGCACATTTAAATAAATTCGGTACACCAGTCTCACCGTCGCCTTGCCATTTTAGCTGCACTCCAAAACCTAAATCCATCGGTTCAGCAGCAATAGGGGTTTGTTCGCGATCGGGTTTAGAAAACCCATAACTTGCGGCTTCCTCAGTGTCTAAAAATTCTCCTGCACCCAGCAAGAAAGCGTGTCCCCATCGACCGGGTTTGACTATTTGTTGAATTTGGCGATTATCTTTATCTAATTTACAACCGGGATATTGAACTACGGCTTCGTTATATTTGACTGTCACCGTCCCCAACCCGCGAGATTTGGCAAAACCGATTCCAAACCAACCATCATTTAAGTCTCGCAAAACTAAGCCAATCAAGCCTAATTGTGCTAAGGAAAAGTTTTTGAGATGTATTTTAGTGCGAAATTCTCCGGCGGTGCAGACTTGGTAGTTAAAGGGCCCGACAGCTACGGAACCGAAAACGCGATCGATCGCGACTCCATTGCGTTCTTGAATTTTGAGCTGTTTCTTATCAATTGGGTAAGCATCTTGGATTCTAACTCTGCTAGCAATTGAAGTATTTCCAAACATTTGGTCTGTAAAAGAAGATAACCGATAAATGTCTTGGGAATCAGGGATACTATCAAGATACTTTAATTCATCCCGATTAAGAGGATTGCTCACCCATAAAGGATCTCCATTAGTAGGACGTTTGTCTGTACCTACTGTCCTGACAATTCTCTCAGCATGAGCGCGAATAGCACCTTTTAAACTGCTTCCCGGTAGATAAATTGACTTTCCTCCTGCATGGTAAGTCTCGACAAATTCCATATCGGGTTTAGTCGGATCGGCTCCTTCTTTGCCGGATTTGATGAGAATTGGGCCGTCGGGAATGAGAGTTAAGTCAATTGTACAGTGGTTGACAAATCGTTTGTGCATAGTTAAATTAGATTGAAACAAATTGAAAAAATTAAGCAGCTACTAAAGCATTTAGCTGCAATTCACACTCTTGAAATACATAATTGACAGCAGCAAAAGTGTATACAGAGCGTTTTGTAATTGCTAAAAGCCATATTTACTTCAGTGTGCCTGAGTTTGAGTTTCAGATAATTTAGTTTCTTTACGAGTCAGTCGATCGATCAGCTTTTGTACCCACTCATCTTTATAATCAGCCGCATCTTCATAAGCCGTTTCATCTCCCATAACTAACTTTTTTAAGTATTCTAACAAAAATTCGGGATGGTCTTCGACATCAACCCAGCGCATCTTATCAATTTCTAGTTTAACCACTCCTAAACCGCGCGATCGCCCTCCTCCTAGAGGTATTTGTTCGGTCTCAAATTGATGCAAACCAATCATTAATAAACCCAATTCCCAATCATGAGCATTTTCAACTACTGCTTTAAAATCAAAAGGTGTGCCTGCGGGGACTACTTGAAAGTCGTATAATTTGCCGTCTGCGGCGGTTTCAGTGTCTCTGTCAATGGCTACTCCATCTCGTTCTTGATATTGTCCGAACCACGCATCGGGTTGTACGGTTAAGTCGCGAACTTGGAATTTACTAGCCATCCAAGGAGTGCCAAATAAACTGCCAATATCGTCTGTTAGACCGATGAGTTCTTTTGTTAAAATTAAATCATTATTTTTGTATTTTTCTTTGAAAGCTTTGACTTGATTGTTTCTAGTTGAACTCGTGTAGTTAGCTGGATCTTCAGCTAGATTTGGGTCGATACCTCGGAGGAAGCTCTCTAAGCGCGATCGTAAAGCCCCTTTAAAGCTTGAACCGGGAATCAAAGGTCTGCTCAAAGCATCTTTAATTACTGGTAAATCGGAGCCAATTGGTTCGGTTGAACGTCCGGCACTAATGCGTAATGCGGTTATAGTTGTCAGCTTTCCTGTAATTTCCAGTCGATTTTTGAACGTGTCAAACATAAACTCACCTAGATAATTAAGTTAATTCAGACTCAACCAACTGAACACATCTTGTACTGATATCTGCCAATCTCTTAGCAAGCTGAGAACTGGTAATGTTTCTGCTTCTCTCTTGATTTCTGGTTGTTGTCCTGGTTTAAATACCATAATCATTCGCTCTTGAGGATCGATTAACCATCCCAGTTCTGTTATTAAGTGGTTTCTTTTCCCTCTACATACTTATGAGTTCCATAATGTCGTAGCTTTAAAATTCCATTTTGGATTTTACAACTGATTCGGAACTGGTCTCCTACATAAAAATGGTCAACTCCTTCTTTATCTTTGGATCCTTCGTATGGATAATACTCAACTTGTTTACCAACTTCTCTAGTATTACCATTAGATTCTTCTAGTATCCTTGAAACTTTAGCAATAGTTTTTTGTATCCGAATTTTATTATTTACATCTTTAATTTGTTTATACTCTCCTCTAAAATCACCTGCGTAAGATATTTTAGGAAAATCTAATAAGTCTTGCGATAAAAAATCATCTCCATATTTCTTCCAAATAAGTTGTCCCCAATTAGAAAGAGTCATTTTACCATCAATTTCTGCAATCATAGCTTCTGGAATTTTTTCGGTTTTTGATGGAAGTAGCCCAGCACCAGCATCGAGCAATGCGAGAGTAGGTACATGATCCGTTAGGCGGGAAGAATCTACGGTTATTGGCAAACGAGGTATAGTAATTAAATTTGAGCTGGCTCCTTCAAAAACATAGATAATTTTATCGGCATAAAACATCCCCATTGTATTCATACATCCTTGCAATGCTTTAAATCCACCTACCAAATTGAAATAGATTTCATATTTTTTTTCCTGGTATTCATTTACTCGTCTATGAAGCCAATCTAGTAAATTGTCAATTCCGTTATTAAAAGCTTTTGTATTAGCTGTTGAAAGTTTTTCAGGTGTATACACTTCAACACTAAATTTTCGCACTCGTAAAAATTTTTCTACAATATTGGCTGTGACTTGTCCCTGTGCTGTATCTGTAGTAATTAAAAAATGATGGTCTAGCTTACCGTTTTCTAGTTGATCCTCATACAATCCATAAATACCATTTAGTTCAGCACTCGCTTCTCTAATCTCGATTGTATTAGCTTTTTCGAGCTTTTTTTCAGCCCTCTGCTTTAAGCTTTGAATGATTTTGTCAATATCAGAACCCTTGTCAATTTCTGTTTCTGTTAGATTAGCAGTATCCTGCAAGCAAGAATACCAATCGGATTGAGACTTGCTCTTACTATCAATTTGATTAGTAAGTAAACTTGTACCAACAGTTGAAATAACTAAGCGACGTATCTCTTTATCTTTAGTAGACATAAATTTTTATACTAATTTTTGAGCGATCGATATTGATGTCTGTTTAACTTTATTGACCTAAATTTTTCTCTCCTACCATTGCTGTATGCTCTCGTGCCAGGTAGCCTAGATAGAGCTGTGCAATTTTGAGATGAATATTTCTTTCTATTTTCTCCCGATTCTGACTGTCGGTTAGATAAGATTCCAGAGGATTGCTTTTAGGTATAGCCTTTCTCAGTCTTTGTAAAATCTTTGTAACATCCTCATTTAAGTTGTCGAGTTCTTTAACTAATGCCATAGCAAATAGCTCTTGGTCGTTGGGGGCTTTCCAGATAGGACTGGAATCTTTGCGACCTATCTGATAGCGAATGTAGTTTTTGATAACTTCAAGGGAAGAACTGGAATCAGTAGCAACGGCCACAACATTTTTGAAGGGAGATTTTTTATCTTTGCTGGCAATTGAAAATTTTTTAGCTATCCTGTTTACCTTTTGAATTATTGCGTCCATCTGGTTACTGATTTGTCGCTCAATTCTGAGTTCTAATTGTTCTTGTAAAGATAGATCGAGAATTTCTAACATATCTACACTGCCTCCTCTCTAAATACATTATGAAACTGGTTACAAATTTGAATTTGACCGAAACCTTCGCAAGTTCGATCGCCCACTCCTCTTACTTCCAATTCTCCCAACACATTATCCCATATCTCCCGTTGAGTTGTGCTGAACAAATAAACTGAGCCTTTGTTGGTTATTAACTCTACATCTTTCATCAATCCCCAAGCCGCATTCCAGCCGGAAAGATAATCGTAACTGGTGTAAGCTGCTTCCAGTTTCAATGATGGGTCTTCAACTTTGGCAAATTGCTGCAACATCTTTTCGGATATTACAGTGGTGCGCCGCCAGTTTTCGGTGAGGATGGCGTCAGATTGCAAGTCGAGGGTGAAATAAGTACGATCGCCCGGTAACTCCTTTAACGGAACGCCAAAAATTTCCCATTTCTGCCAACGGTCTTCTATGGAATTGGTAAATTTAGTGAGTTTTTGCTCTACATCTATTTTAGCACTAACAGGCTGTTTTGCGGTAATTTCAACTTTTCCCAGTCCTCTGGAAGTCGAACCGCCCAAGCGAAAGTTTTGAGGGCGTTCCTGAATGAAGTCACGCAAAGATTCTGCTAAATGCTCCTGCACTAAAATCGCACCTCGATAATAAACAGGATTTTGTTTTTTCTCGTGAGATTCATTCAAAACTTCCAGACTGTAAAGTATTTCTTCCTCCGATGTAGCCCTGCGGCGATTAATCCCGACTCGCGTTAACAGGCGTTTGTTCGCCTTAAGACTGTGATACTCATCATCGAATTTACAGTAAAAACTAATGCTAGCAGCATCGACTCTCCCTCCATCTTCCGGGCAATTCGGATCGTAGGGATATCCATAACCTTCAGCACAAAAGCGATCGATTAAAGTGTCAAAAACGCCATTTTTTTCGGGTTCGTCCTCTTCGCTTTTGAAACCAGGCTTATTTTTAGAACTGAGTGCAGTTGCAGGTAAAACTCCATTTTCTTCTAATGTATCTTTAGAGACGAGTTCGCCATCACTTACTAATGCTGGATAAGCATTTTGGAAAATTGCTGGATTTTCACTCAAGAATAAAGCTTGAAAATCGCCGCCATTTTCGGTCAAATCGGTCGCTCGCCCATTCGATAGATCCAAAATTTGAGCAGCCACAGCACCCCGAATCACCGTACCGGGAATATACTCTACAGCTTCGCCAATCGAACCGCCCGCTTTCTGACGGGCGATCGCCAAAGCAGACAAAGCCTTAATTTGCAGTTCAATTCGCTGCATTTTTCCTTCCCCTCGCTAGAAAATCCCAATCTGCTTCAGTCCCTTCAAACTGCGGTAAATTTTCCCAACTCAGCCATCCCAAACCGGCCGATTTACTTCCACCCAGTGCGTGAATGTGTTTGAAACCAGCCAACATCAAAGGTTTCGCGTAGCTGGGGCAATTTGGCAATAGATGAATTTCACCTTCAAACCTCAGTGAAACATTAGGTGGAGAAGTCTCCAAAAAGTAGAGTTTTTTCTCTTCTGCGGTGCGGCGACGGCGATTCACTGTCACCCCCGGACGTATAAAATCTGCCAAATTTTCCGGGTCTTCCGTACAAATCAAATCGTCAAAAATTACCTGGGATGGCAAAACTGGATCGCCGAAAATTTGACTTATTAAACAGTGATAAGTCTCATCATATCCTGATATTTCGTATTCGCGGCGCTTAAATTTATCCGGTGCGTTTTCTCTGCGGATTACCATTTTTCCCGGACTTGGAGACTCGCAAATCTCCCAATCCAAACCTCTAGCAATTTTCTCGCATTCGTGGCGGAGGCGACCTTTGATTTGAGAACCAGGAATTAACAGGTTTCCTTCTGCATTGCGGACAATTGGCTTATCTGCAAGGGAACTGGCAGAACCGCCCGCGCCTACACACAATGCCGTATCGATTACTGCTGTAAGTGTGTAGGTTTCAACTAAATTTGACAGTTCATTGAGAACAATCATGAGTCTACCTCCATATTTGCTAAATCTTCTGAACTTGATTCGGAATCTTCCTCTGATTCAATGAAATCGTAAATATCCAGAAGCTCTCGCCAGATGGTTTCATAAACTCTTTCCTCTAAATCGTACATCCAAGGTGCTACATTGCCTTCATTAGTTTTAGCTTTACACCAAGCTTCTTCAAATTCTTGTCTTAATTCTTTATTTCCCTGCTTGAGTCTGGTTCGGAAATAGCGGTAGTTGAGAATTGTTGTTTGTTTTCCTTGTTCTAGGAAACTGCGAATTTGGTAGAGTTGCGATTTGGGAAATTCAGCTTTTTTCAGCGCTTTGACCGACTCAATCAATCCGCCAATTTCATGCAAAGTGTAAGGTGCGGCGTACAACTTAAGTTTTGGAGGACCATCTTTGGTTAATGCTTCCTTGCGGAAGTCTTCGATGCTGGAGGCGATCGCAGTTACAGATTTCATCACAAAAAAATCCACTGTACCTCCACAGTATCCGCGATCTTTTAAATCTTTAGCACGTTTTTTTGCTGACTTGAGCAATTGTTCGTAAAGTTTTTTTGCGTAGTAAATCGGAGTTTTATAGTCCGCAATCAACACGCCGATCGATGTACTTAATTGACAATTAGCAGTTCCTGCATTTTGACTTAAGTAGCGGTGACACTTACTGAGATCGATAGGTTTTTCTGATGGCTGAGTTTGATAGTCACCTTGGATTTCCACACGGGGTATCTGAACTTGTCTGAGCAAAATTTGTTCAAACTGTTCTCCGATGGTTTTGGCGATCGCCAATGCCCGATCTGCTGGTACAATCAAGATAATATCATCGCCACCAATGGTAATAATCTCAAAGGGATGAATCCAAGCACCATCTGGAAGAGTCGATTCTGACTTGTTATTTCCTTTAAGTTCGCGAGGCTGAAGATGCTCAGCTAAGGCTTGAAAAACAGCATATCTAGTAGCATTGTCAACATCTTCGCTAAATTCTTTATATTTTTGGGGAGTGCTAATTTTTTGAATATAGCCACCCATGTTATTACCATCGGCATAGATGTAGGCTACAAAGCCATTACTCACACTGCCAAGCTGAGTTAAAGATTGAGCTATTTCAACGTCTTCAAGGTTGTTGTCGCCCCAGTATTTCGGAAGTTTTTCGGAAGGCTTTTTTAAGAAATCCTCAAACTTGTCAACCCAACCTTCAATGACATCAGCAGCTTCTTTGTTTGTGTACCAATGAGTTTCCTTGGGTTTTCCATGCTTAGCCCGATCGCCCGCTTTGCGTTTGCGCGCAGAAACCTCCGAAAACCAAGGATTGCCCGGAAGACCTTTTTCATTGGGATTGTCGGGATTGTCTGTAGCGCGGGTAATAGCCGATCGGCGATCTGCCTCATCCCTTTGCAAATAAGGGTGCGTTTCCAACATCGGCGGGTAGCGGCGGCTGGGGCGATTTTCAAAGTCATTCCCACTGCGTCGCTGATTAAAAAGCACAGCCAATTTAGTAGTTAATTCATTAAAACTCTTGCGATTTGCAAAGGCCTCTTCCACACAAGATGGGTCAGCAATACAGGGTTCGTTTGGCTGTTTATCTAGCTTGCCAAAATAAGCCTCAACCAGCAGATTTTGATATTCTTGGCGGTATCGATCGAGCCAAAAGGTTTGTTCTATCGGGTCTCGCAGCAAACCAAATCGAATTTCTAAAAGCTTAAACGTATCTCCAACCGCGCATGAATTAGCAGTTAGGGTTACATAGGAATAGCGTTTTTCAATGGCATCAGCTAACTCATTCACAAAAGCTGCTGGACAGAAAGCTAAGATATTGCCGCCAGTAGAATAGACAATCATTTCAGGAATCAAAGCTTCTGAAAGCTTGGGTTCGCCACGCTTGGGTTCGCCTGGAAAGTTTTTATCCAACCAATCTCTTACTTTTTTGAAGTGAACATTGTAACGGTTTGATTCAGGAATTTTGTTAAAAAAAGCAGGCAAATCAACTAAGTTTATCCGCTCTAAAAGTGCAGAGGCACCGCGAATATCTGGGAGTTTCGCCTCGTCAAAAACATACTGCTTAATCTTAGTTGCACCGCCGTAAACTAAGCCAATTTTCCCGGTTTGATTCCACAAATTCTGGTATTTATTTTGCAAATCAGTAATTGTTTCGGGAAACTCTCCTTTGGGGATATTATCGGGAATATTCAGAAGTTCCTGAACCTGATCGACAATTTCCCTCACATCCTGCGGCACTTCCTCCCCAGAATTCAAAGCCTGTCGCATTTCGTGTAACACTTTGATATCAGGAGGTTCGCGCCCCTCACCCCAAGCCAGACACCAAGCAATACCAGTCGCGATCGAACTCCAACAACTTTTCATATGCAAACCACTCCCAATCAGGTTTAACAGCCCCCTGATTGCCTCAATAATTGGTAATTATTCAACCTGCAATTCCATCTAATTTCCTATTGTCACCTAAATTTTCACGAAAATCACCAGCCCGAAAAATAATCGCCCAAATCCCCAAAAAACCAGCAACTCTCGCAACTCTCACAACTCCCCCAACTCTCACCACCAAAGATTTTTCTGAGGCGACTTGCTCTGCATCTACCCAAGATGACAGCAAATAAGGTAAAGTAAACGGCACAAGAGTCTAGAACTCTCCAACGACCGCAACTGAGCCAACCCGCCCCTGACCTGCAAAACTGGTCGGTACAGGCGGCATTAACCACTAACCGTCAACCCCTAACAAGCGACCAAAATGCAAACCTACTACTACGTTTTAGCCAGCCAACGCTTTTTGCTAGAAGAAGAAGCCCTAGATGAAGTGTTTAAAGAAAGAACTCGCAACTACAATGAACAAGAAAAAGAAATAGACTTCTGGTTGGTCAAACAGCCCGCTTTCCTAGAAGCACCGACAATGGCAGAAGTTAAAGCAAAATGCCCTCAGCCATCAGCCGCCATTATTTCCATCGATCCTGTCTTCATCACTTGGTTGAAACTGCGATTAGAATATGTACTGACAGGTGAATTCAAAGCACCATCACCAACTATTCCCGATGCCCTTGCATCCCTACAGACAGCATGAACAAAATAGCAAAATATCAGACAAAACAACTAACAACAATTAGGGGTAAACTGTACAAATTTATTTTGTCTCTACCCCTATTTTCTGCTACTTCGATCGCCCTTTTGGTATTGACAATTTTATCGAGTTCTGTTAAAGCTCAATCGAGCTGCCAACCGCCGCAGTCCGATGAATATCTACTGTTAATTGTCACCCAAACACCCGAACAGCAAGAAAGAGCAAAACGCTCTTTCCCAGGAAATACTAACAACACAGTTTGTCGGTACATCAATGACACGGTGACGCGAGTTGGTGGCTTTCGCGACTCGCAAATCGCCAGCGATTGGGTTAAATACATCGAAGATGTTGTCGGATTGCAAGCTTACGTAGTACGATCGCCCGCAGCGGCGCTACCCCAAAATTTGCCAGTCTACAACCCTCAGCCAGCGCCCGATTCTGAACCAATCACCAATCCTCCAACGGGCAATCTTGCCTTCAATCCTCAACCCCTGGGCCCTGGTTATGCAGTGTTAGTAGATTACTTCAACCAACCGGAATTAGCCGCCCAAGTCAGGGAAGCATTAGGCACGCAAATAGGCTTAGCTTCCTACGGCCAGCGTCCCTTTTTATTCGTCGCTTACACAACGGATCAAAACGCCGCTACTGCTGCTGTAAAAACATTGAGCGATCGAGGTTTTTGGCCGATGTTAGTAGACAGCCGCCGAGTTACCGTAATTGCCCCTGCTGTTCGCTAAAAGATAAAAATTGGCAATTGAAATTGCTTCTTGTCAAACAAAGCCCGCCTAAGCGAATTAATAACAATTATTGTTGTTGTTGGGATTCTAGCGGGCTGCTTCCTAGCTGACTTTCTGCCCGCTTTTTTGCTTCCATTGCCGCTGCGTAATCCGGTTTGTAGCGAATTGCTTTGTCATAGGAGGCGATCGCATCTTCGTATCTTTTTACCGCCACCAGTGCATTGCCGCGGCTGTACCAGGCTTCGGAATAGTCAGGCTTGACATAGACGGCTTCATTGTAAGAGACTAGCGCATCTTCGTACCGCTTTAAATTGTACTGAGCATTGCCTCTATTGTACCACGCTTGATATTCTTTCGGGTTTAAATCTAAGGCTCTGTTATAACACTCAATTGCTTGTTCGTACTTGCGTAATTCGTGGTATGACCAACCTAAATTGTACCACGCTTGATAATAATCAGGTTTTAATTTGACAGCTTTTTCGTAAGCTTCTACCGCTGCTTCATGCCTCCGCATTTTCAGCAAAGCAATGCCTTGACTGTACCACGCTTGATAAAAGTTTGGCTGAAACCGCACGGCTTTTTCGTAGGCTTCAAAAGCTTCTTGGTTTTTGTTTAATTCTAGGAATATATTGCCTAAATTGTACCAAGCTTCATAATTATCGAATTTGATTTCAAGTGCTTTTTGATAGGATTCTACGGATCGATCGTACTGTTTTAATTTTTGGTAAGCTTGTCCCCGATTGTACCAAGAATGGTACAAATTGGACTGAAATTGTACAGCTTTTTCGTAGGATGCGATCGCTTCTTCGTACCGCTGCGAATCTAACAGAGTATCGCCTCTGCCTTCCCACGCTGCCGCATAGTCGGGCTGGATTTTCAAAGCGTTATCAAAAGATGCGATCGCCTCTTGAGACTGTTGCAACTTCTCTAAAGCATAACCGCGTCCCGTCCAAGCTTCCAAGTATTCCGGCTTTAATTCTATGGCTTGATCGTAAGCTGACTGCGATTCTCGGTATTTTTTTAATTCGTACAAAGTTTTGGCTTTTTCCTGCCAAACTTCCGCGTAGTCCGGCCTGAGATTTATTGCTCGCTCGTAAGCTGCCAGAGCTTCTTCAAATCGGCTTAAATTGTAAAGAGTATTGCCTCGGTTGTACAGGTCTGTTGCATTTGCCGCATTAAAAGTATTTACACCATAAATTGATGCTATAATACTGATGCCAATTAAACTGGCGATCGACAATATTTTAAAATACAGTTTTTTTCTGAATTTTACAGACTTATTCGCAGCAGCAACCGGAGGCGATACAGGAACCGTACCGCTGAAATAATTTTTTAATTGTTTAATAGCTTGCAGCGTTTCGCCGGCACTAGAATAACGTTGCCGAAAGTCGTACTTTACCATCTTATCTAAAATCTTCGCAAATTCAGGACTGACTGATGTTTTGTCCTGCCAAATAATTTCCTCTGTATCGGGATTTTTGGGCATTTGGTGAGGATTTATGCCAGTGAGGAACTGAATTGCGATCGCACCTGCGGCATAGATATCGCTGCTGAGTTTTGGGTTGCCGTGAGCTTGTTCGCTGGGCATATAACCTGGAGTACCGATGCTGACACTCAAGCTATTCTTGGGCTGAGGATTGCTGATTTGAGTAGTAATTTCTTTGACTGCGCCGAAGTCAATTAAAACTAATTTTCCGTCTCTATCTCTGCGGAGGATATTGCGGGGATTGACATCGCGGTGAATCACATTTTGCTGGTGTACAAAGTCTAAAATTTCGAGAAGTTCCTGCAATATACAAATGACTGCATCTTCCTGCATGACTCCCGCAGCCCCCCCTTGGTAAGGGGAACCCGCCCCAGCCCCCCCTTGGTAAGGGGGGCTTTGGGGGGGTATAATTTCTTGACTTAAATCGTGACCTTCTATAAATTCTTGAACTAGATAAAACTCTTGATTCTCTTCAAAAAAAGCAAAAAGTCGGGGAATGCGATCGTGATTTCCCAATTTGTACAAAACTTGTGCTTCGGTATCGAATAAACGTCTAGCTACCTGTAGAGTTTCGGGATCTGTTGCTTGAGGTTTAAGCTGCTTGACGACGCAGAGGTGATTGCCTGGTAGCTGCTTATCTTCAGCTAAATAAGTTTGAGCAAATCCGCCGCCTCCCAAGTGACGGATAATACTGTAGCGATTGCCGAGTGTTATTCCAAGCATGAAATTCACCTAATATTTCCTAGTCTTTTGGAGAATTAGCTTCCAACCAAGCTGTCAATCGATTTTAGATTTTAGATTTTAGATTTTAGATTTTAGAATTGAAGCATTGACCCCACGGATAAATTCGGGGGGCAAGTTTCATCGGATACAGGTTTTTTATTTCTGGACGGATGAATCCGGGCGCTTGTATCCTAGATGCTTTCGGTCACATCTTCCGCATTGGAAAATTCTAACATGGCCTCTCTAAATTTTTTAATGGGTCGAACCGCAACTGGGGAGTTTGAATTTCAATAAAATCAATTTTAGAGTGAAATCCCTTGTGCAGTTCTTCAATCATTAATTTAGTTCCATCAGTTTTTGCTGTATTGTACAAAGCTAGCTCGTCTAATGCCTACCGATTTAGAACTTTTCAATAATTACAACAGAGGTGTTGTTATTACGTTTTGCTATCACCTCTAGGTCGCTATCTTTGGCTGCGATGTAAGGGGCGCGGTGCGAACTTTACTGTGACAGTCTGTTTGCTTTCTTTTTTGTTCCCTCCCCTTAATAAGGGGAGGGTTAGGGTGGGGTTCTATATTTTTGCTGGCGTTGGGATGCTCCTACTCTAACTTAACTTTGAACCGATTTCAAAATTTCATCATCGACTGAAAAATCTATCTCCGCTTTGTCCCGCCCCGAAACTACATAATCATTCTGAAAAGAATCTTTCAATCCAGAAAGTAAGTCAAATTCCGGCTGCCAGTTAAGCTCGGTGACAGCTTTATTAACTGAAGCGAAAAAGTGCTGCAATCTCATCGGAAAAGCTTTCTTTTTGCCGAAGTCAAATTGTTTCGGATCGTAGTGTACAATCTTAATAGCATCAGGAGATTTGCCTGCCGCTTGAATGCAGGCACGGGCTAAACCGTCAAAGGTGACAAATCGATCGCCCGAAACGTTGTAAATTTGCCCGATCGCCCTTTCGTTGCCCAAAACCGCCGCCATTGCTTTAGCCAAATCCTGACAGTGCCCCAACTGCGTGAAGTGCATTCCGTTACCGGGAATCGGAATCGGTCGATCGCGCGCAATGCGATCGAAAAACCAAGCCTCCAAATCGTTATAATTTTGTGGCCCGTAAATGTAAGTCGGGCGAATAGAAGTCCAAGGCAAACCCGATGCGGCCAAGTAAGTTTCGGTTTCGCATTTACCCAAATGTCGGCTTTTAGGATCGGTAGCGTCCCCTTCCATATGAGGCATTTGATCAGACTTCAAATAAACCCCCGCAGAGCTCATGTAAACAAAGTGCTGCACCCGCCCTTTAAATATTTCAGCTAAAGGCTTTGTATCGCTGAGTTCGCGACCGTTGTTGTCAAAAACAGCGTCAAACTCGACCGTCGATAGCTTTTCTTTTAGTTGTTCGACATTTGTGCGATCGCCCTGAATCTGTTTCACGCCCGAAACCGGTACCGGCTTGTTGCCGCGGTTAAACAACACCACTTCATGCCCTTGTGCTGCTAAAATCTTAGTAAGATAAACCCCGATAAACCGAGTACCGCCCATCATTAAAATTCGCATTATTTTCGATGCTCCTTACAGTTAGTGTAAATATCTTACAATAAACTTATGCCTTACGGAAAAACAGGGTTTTTTACGCAAAAATATGGTAACAGCCATCGGCCCTGGTATAAAAACCTGGAACGCTATAGTTTTTGTGCGCAAGTCCAGAAAGTCAGTTTTGTGCTTTACTAAAGTGCGATCGCTCAAAATAAACATATAGCAATCCCTAAGACGATTCACACTTTCTCACTTGCTAAAACCCTGGCTTTTCTTCCTTCTTCCTCCTGTTTACCCGATGATCGCAAAGCAGAAGGGTTTTCTTCCTTCTTCCTTCTTCCTTCTTCCTTCTTCCTTCTTCCTTCTTCCTTCCTTCTTCCTTCTTCCTTCTTCCTTCTTCCTTCCGCTATACTTTCAATTTGCCTAAAATAGCCCTATGCAAGTTCCCCGGCTGCATCCAGAAACAATCGAAGAAGTCAAACAAAGAGCAGACATAGTAGACGTTATTTCCGGTCGCGTCGTGTTGCGGAAACGCGGGAAAGAATTCGTAGGTTTGTGTCCCTTTCACGACGAAAAATCTCCCAGCTTTACAGTCAGTCCCGGCAAACAAATGTACTATTGTTTCGGCTGCGGTGCAGGCGGCAATGCTTTTAAGTTTCTCATGGAATTGGAGAAACGCCCTTTCAGCGAAGTAGTATTAGAATTAGCTAAAAATTATCAAGTCCCCGTCAAAACAGTCGAACCAGAACACCGACAAGAATTGCAGCGCCAAATTTCTCTGCGGGAACAACTCTATGAAATCTCAGCACTAACAGCCAACTTTTACGAACACGCTTTGCGGCAAACCCCAGGAGAAGAACCCTTAGCATATCTCAAATCAGAGCGCAAGCTTAGCGAAGAAACTATCCAACAATTTCAATTAGGTTATGCGCCCCAAGGTTGGGAAGCACTTTACAGTTATTTAGTAGAACAGAAAAACTATCCGGCGCAATTAGTAGAACAAGCTGGATTAATTGTACCCCGAAAAAATGGCGGCAGCGGTTATTACGATCGCTTCCGCAATCGGATTATGATTCCCATACGCGACACCCAAGGCAGAGTCATCGGTTTCGGCGGCAGAGCTCTCGGCGACGAACAGCCAAAATACCTCAATTCTCCCGAAACAGAATTGTTCGACAAAGGCAAAACTTTATTCGCCTTAGATACAGCAAAAACAGCCATTAGCAAAGCCGATCGCGCAGTGGTTGTAGAGGGGTACTTTGATGCGATCGCACTTCAGGCAGCCGGCATCTCCAACGCCGTCGCCTCCCTCGGCACAGCCTTAAGTTTAAACCAAGTGCGACAGTTATTGCGCTACACTGACTCCAAACAAATTATCCTCAACTTCGACGCCGACAAAGCAGGAACTCAAGCAGCAGAACGCGCTATTGGAGAAATAGAAAAACTCGCTTATCAAGGAGAAGTACAACTGCGAGTGCTCAACATTCCCGACGGCAAAGATGCCGACGAATACCTCAAAACCTACTCCTCAGAACAATACATAGAATTGCTAGAAAATGCTCCGTTGTGGATCGACTGGCAACTGCAACAAATGCTCGTAAATCAAGATTTGAAGCAAGCTGATACTTCCCAGCAAGTTACCAAAAAAATCATTAATTTATTAACCAATATCACTGACGACAATCAGCTAGCACATTACCTGCAAAAGTGTGCCGAAATTCTTAGCAAAGGAGATTATAGACTCACCAAAATGCTCGCAGAGAACTTGCTCAATCAAGTAGGCAGCGATTGGGCAAAGCGGCAAAGTCAAGACGAATCTTTGACAATGCCCCTGTTAATAAGAAACAAACTGAAGCCGAACAAACAATATAAAAAGCAGCGTGCAAGCGGCGAAAACAAAAGCTCAAAATCAAGCTTATCTGCCGTAGCCCGCAGTCTTTTAGAAGAAGCAGAAGCGCAATTATTACAGATTTATTTGCACTGTCCCGAACACCGCCAAGATGTCAGAGAAGCAATAGAAGCTAGAGACGTGCAGTTTAGCCTTTCTCACCACAGATTTTTGTGGCACCAGATTGTGAATGCAGAAATATTGCACAAAATGTCTTTACAAGTAGCGCCTTCTGAGTTAATATTGAAATTGCAAGATAGCTTCATTGAATATCCCAATCAACTCAATCAAATCTCGCATTTATTTCACTTAAACGAGTTTTCAGAAAGGAACGTTTATCGCGCACCTCTAGTAATTAGATCTGCCCTCGCCTGTATCGAGCAAATTATCAGCATGAAGCGCCGCCGGATTGCACTCAATATGTGGGAAAAAGCCAAGGCCGCTAGCAGTGGCGAAGAGGCTATAGAATATCACCAACTATTCTGTGCCGAACAAGAATGGCTCAAGGAATTAGAGCGGCTGCGTCAAGTTAATTTTTATGATTTAACATCCGTACCTTGGGGTGTAAATTTCTAGAATTTCAGGACTTTAGTCCTTGCTACCAACCAAAATCAGGTTGGTAGCAAGGACTAAAGTCCTTTCTTTAAACGGAACTTACCCCCTTCTACCTTCCGACGGGGAGCGAGCGCCTACGAGCTATAGGTTTCCCGGGTTTAAGAGTGCTGCGCTCGCAGTCATGTAATTTGAGATTTTCTTAAGATTGTTTTGCTCCCAAGCGTGGAGAATTATAGTCATGCTATTGGACTCTCTTGACTGATTGGCGATCGCTCAAATTGGGAACCAGAAGTTAAGTATTATTAATCATATAATCCTGTTACCCTATCTGTATTAACTACTTCTAGAGTATAACTATAGTCGAACCCAACTATAGCCCTCTTCTCATTTTCTTTTTTAAGAGGAGTTACTCGATGCAATACTTGATTTGCTCTCATTAAATAGGCGTCCCCTGGAGCATGGTAAAACTCCTGAACTAAATGTTCTTTTCTACATTTTTCTACATAATTCCCTATTGGTTCATTTTCCTGATAACCCATTTTTTGAGCATAAGATACCCAGTTAGGAATACATTCCACAGTTCCTCCGTTACTTTTTGAGGGAGCATAAAATATCATGATGAGTATAAAAGGGTAATCATCTAAGTGCCATCCATGAGTATTACCAGTTTCTAATAGATAATGTAAACCTACAATTTCTTCATTAGTACTATGATAGATAGGCCCATCAGTTATTTCTTTAAGTAAGGTTCGCAGTTCATGATGAACATAAAGTATGCTAAGTGCAGGAGATTTTTCAAATACCTTCATCCCACCAAATACCTTCATGTTACGAGCAGTCTCTATTCCGTTTGTCTGATAGTTTTTATGTGTAGCAAATTCTTCTAATCTATCAACCTCTGATCTTAATATAGAAAATATTGTTGGAGTAAATAGATTGGGTAAATAAACATACTGATTTTTAGCAAACTGATGACGTAATTCGCAAAGCTGCAATGTTTGTTTGTATTCATTATTTAAAATGAATTGGTTGATTAAAGGTTTCATGCTTACTCCTTAGGTATAAAATTTCTGTTGTAAAATTGTGTTGCAACAATTAAAACAAATGATATCGCAAAAAACTTCTACTCTTGTCAAAAAATTTAATCCCCTCGTGGCTCTCCAAAAACAATCTGGATTTTCTAGCAGTGCAAAGAGCTGTAATAGAAGGCATTCTGGAAACATTGCAGTGGGTACTTCCCATCAAAGCTTTGCAGTCTAAGCAATTCGATGAGGGTGGCAATACCTACGCTACAAAATCTCAACGAGATGTTTCTCGCTCAAGCGAGAAACAGTATATTTATTTAATCGCCAAATCTTTCATAGGGAAACTTTCACGCTTAGTTACCTTGAGGTAATCGGCGATAAACTCACCATACGTTTTCCTAATTTCGTCAGGGAGAAATTTATATCCAAGGATCTGCGATCGACATTCAGGGGAGCCACAACAACATTTGGGAATGTCAATGAAACTGTACTCTGTTGAAGAGTAATCCCATGTAATCTCGCTTCCCGAAGGAATATCAACCAATGCCACGAAATCGTAGGCTCCGAATTGATTATTCCTCACTCCTGTGTTTGGGCTACAAGAATGATTGATCAATAATGCCGGTTCATCTAATTCTATATGCAGGTCAAAGTCCATCTGAATGGAGTGAGTAGTTCTTTCGGGCAAGATATCGACTCGGCGTCCAACCACCACCGTCTCACCTTTACGGAAGCCTCGGCTGGCAAAAACGCCTCTACCTTTCTCTGTTTGCTGGATCAAAGTATCGAAACCCATTTTCCTCACTCTTAATACAAATTACAAATCTAATTCTAATTCCACGAGGTTACTCTGAAGCGACACTGGAGCGTTAATGGGCTCAGTATCCGAATCTGACAGCGCTGCGACTATCGACTCGTTAACCTGGATTTCGCCATTGTGCTCAGCGTCCTGAGATTTGCTTTGACCAAAAACCATTGCCACCACTACAAGAGCTGCGCCAATCACACCGCGTATTCCAAGTTTCTCTCCCAGTAGTAGAAAGGAGAAAATCGCTGCGAAAATCGGATCGAGCGTATAAATTAGCGCCGTCTGGTAAGCGTTAACCCATCGTTGAGCTAATACTTGAAGCACAATCGTAGCAGCAGTATCAAATAAGCCAATATATAAAAGAATACCAAGATTCGCGCCAATTGCTTCCTGTTGTGTAACCAGATCTGGAGCGGCCCATATTAAAGAAAATATTGTTATCACCCAAAGCTGGATCGCGGCGAGTGGCAAAATGGGGTGGCGCAACGTGGTGGACTCAAGCTTAAGAGTGTAGATCGAGTAGAGGAAAGCGTTGCCCAAGATCAACAGATCGCCGATCGCGAGCTGTTCACTCTCCCAACACATCACTCCAATGCCCAAGATGGCAATTCCTGCGGCGAGGAAAGTTTTTGGGAACACCTGCCTACCTAGCAGTTGCCCTAGCAGAGGAACTAGGATGACGTTGAAACTGGCAATGAATGCAGCACGATCTGCAGAAGTCGTCTCAAGGGCAAGGGTTTGGAGGACTGATGCAGGAAACAGTATTAGTGATAAAAAGACTCCATCCCGTAGCAGGGAAAGATTAAGGAAGCGTAAATAGGGGGTAAACGGCAACGCTGCTATTACGTAGCGGGTTGCAAATATTGCAGAAGGAGAAAGACTGCTGAGAGCTCCCTTGATAACCGGATAGCTTGTACCCCAGATTAGGGTGACAAGGATCAACACTGCTATACCCCAAGCATGGAGAGTGCTTGGCGATCTTTGAGAACCAATATTTAATTCTGTAGTCATTGAGTAGCCTAATCGATTAGCAATTGAACTAAATTCCGTTAGTTAACCGTAAAGAGGTTGACTAGAGTAAGAAATATCAATATTTTTAACTCGAATGCAGCTTAAACTAGCGGGTATTGCAGTTAGTTTAGGTCTGACGACGCCCACTCGTTTACAGCATAAAGCCTTCGATTTGCTGGGGGTTCCGCTGATATTTTAGTCGTGTATCGGTCAGTGGATCGAACCCGATCGCCCTACTGCCAGATAGTTTACATGGAACTTACCCCGCGTGCGGGGTAAGTTTGGTTGGATTAGCCTTTTAATAGTCGCAAAAAAGAGTTTCGCGAGTATCTCTACCCGTCACGGGATTAGTACCTTTTGCAACTTTACAAAGTTTTTCTATCATATCGTCTCGCAGCAGTGTTTCTGTAAAATCAGCACCGTCAATCACAGCTCCTTCCAGCCTGGTATTGTAAGCGAAAGCACCCTCAAGGATAGCATTAGTTAAATTTACTTTCCTCATGCGAGCCAAATCTAAAGTAGCACCCGTTAAATTAGCTCCTTCTAAATTTGCCTCTTCCAGATTGGCACCAAAAAAGCTGACGCCGCGCAAATCTGCATTAGTAAAATTGCTGTTGCGAAGATTGGCTTTATTAAAACTGTCGTCAGTCAGAACTTTTCCTGTAAAATCAGCGCCGACTAGGATTTCTTTGTCGTGATCCAAAGCGAAAGCAGGTGCGGGATTAATGCCGATCGCCCCAGCGGCAATTACTGCTAAAATAACAAAACTCAGCAAGAAAGTATAAATATTTTTGCCATGTTGGCGAATTCGAGAATTCATAAGTTAAAGCTAATGGGCAGCAGTGACAGTTCAGAATTGAATTCTACCAGAAAGCGCGATCGCCCGATGATCGCGAAGCCCTCAAAGAGGATCGCGACGGCTGACTCCAATTCCCCCCAATCCCCAAACTCTCGGGATATCGGCACATTGGGAGAAAAATTAGTCGCCGAGTGGTTGCAGCAGCAAGGCTGGGAAATCCTGCACCGACAGTGGCACTGTCGGTGGGGAGAGATTGACATCATCGCACTCGGAAGAGATGAAGAAAGCGCAAAAAACCGAGTTCTTCCCAATCACAAATCCCCAACATTAGCGTTTGTAGAGGTAAAAACTCGCCGCCGAGGAAATTGGGATGCTGGTGGAATGCTGGCTGTTACTACCACAAAACAAGCCAAACTTTGGCAAACAGCCGAAATATTTTTAAGCACTCGTCCAGATTTAGCAAATAATTCTTGTCGCTTTGATGTCGCCCTAGTCCGGTGCGAACCTTCACGACCAAACACTAAACAAATATTACCGTTAACAGCAGCGAACTCTCAATCCGCCCTTGCAGAAAACTACCGCCTTACCCTGCAAGAATACATTCGATCTGCTTTTAGCAATTAAAAATATATAATTAAAAATTAGAGGGTAAAATCACAAAGCAATGCCACTAGGTAGTTTTTGATTGTTAATTTCCCTAGGCTCTCGCGAATTTCTCTCTCGATCTTTAACGGACGTGAAAAAAGCGTTAAATCTTCTCTCCCTCTCCCCCTTTCTCTCCCTCTCCCCCTCTGCCATAACAGCTAATTTATATGAGTAGAAGTCTAGGCGAGAGTTTCCGGGCAATATCCCAGGCCCTTGACAAACTGCTGGCGAAACGCTTCAATTTCCTTGCGGTCAGGGCTGCCGTGACAAACCACTGCCACCTGGTAGCGGCGCATCACGCTCAGCGGCGACTGTCCCGTTTCCAAACTCCAAAGTGCCATTTGCAAGCGAATTTCAGCATCGTAAGGAATCCCGAGTTCGTTCATAAAAGCCCGAAAATCCCCGTGCAATTCTGGAGTTAAATATTGGCTCATTTTCACCTTCACCACCCAGCCGTCTATTTGGTGAATAACAGTGATAAATTGCAAGGGAAGATGATGAGCTGTGCGCAGGTAATCTACGACTCTCAGAGTAAGGCTAGTATTGGCGATATAGTAGAGGTATTCCATAACGATCCTTCGAGCAAAGCTGATGCTATACCTCTATCATGGCGGGCTATACCCGCCGCCACAAGGGGAAAAGCACCCGACTTTGGATGGGGGTTTTTACCCAATTTGTTACCCAGTTGACAGATCGATCGCACAGGAATTCACTTGATGACAGAGATTGACTGGTCTTTGGACGGCTACGACTACGAACTTCCGCCCTCGCGCATTGCCCAAAATCCCGTAGTGCCGAGGGACAGTTCTCGGTTGCTGGCTGTAGATTCTCCCAGCAGCCAGCAACACCGGATTTTCCGGGATTTGCCAGATTTGCTGGAGCCCGGAGACTTGCTGGTACTCAACAACACCCGCGTGCTGCCCGCGAGGCTCTACGGGCACAAACCCAACGGCCCGGCTGTGGAGATATTGTTGATGGAAGAACGGCAGCACAACTGCTGGCTGGCTTTGGTTAAACCCGGGAAACGCTTAAAGTTGGGGTCGCAAATTGAGTTTGACCCGATCGCCCCAGCAAGTGAGGACTCCGCAGCAGCTCCTTGCTGTTGCCTTCCCCAAGCCGCCGTGCTCGATCGTCGATTGACTGCGACAGTTATCGCCAGGGACGACGCAACAGGAGGGCGGCTGCTGGAGTTTGACATCCCCACAGATGCGAGTCTGGCGAAGTTTTTGGACGAATACGGCCACGTACCCCTGCCGCCCTACATCGAAAATTCCCAAGCTTCAGCGGAACAGTACCAGACTGTTTATGCCGATCGGCTTGGGGCGGTGGCTGCCCCCACAGCAGGCCTGCACTTCACCGAAGAATTGTTCAGCCGCTTGGAACAGCGGGGAATCGAAAAAACTTTTGTAACCTTACACGTGGGAGTAGGGACGTTTCGCCCGGTGGAGGTGGCAGACGTGACGGCTCACCAAATGCACGGCGAATGGGTGGAAGTACCCCCCGCCACTGTCGAGAAAATCCGCGAAACTCAAGCTAGAGGCGGGCGAATCTTTGCGGTGGGTACGACAGCAGTGCGAGCTTTAGAGGGAGCGGCGGCGGCGAGCGGCGATTTTTCCTTGCAGCCTTTTTGCGGCCAGACAAATTTGTTTATATACCCTGGTTACAAGTGGCGGGTTGTAGAGGGGATGATTACCAATTTTCACTTGCCCCGCTCTACTTTGATGATGATGGTAAGTGCGATGATTGGAAGGCCTCGGCTGTTGGATTTGTACCGAGAAGCGATCGAGCATCAGTACCGCTTTTATTCGTTTGGCGATGCCATGCTGATTTTACCAACCGCAAAAATGGATTGATCGATCGGGCATCGGGTTCGCCCAATGCCCTGTATTCTGTTTCTATTCTTCCTCTTCTTCTTCATTGCCGGGATATACGAAGCTGTTGGAACGCCCAGTCAGAACAGATTTGCCCAGGGACAGAGCTTTCTGAGCTGCCACTACAGCTTTGCGCTTCCATGTGGCCTTGCGCATATTCTTCTTGGATTTGGAGGTTTTCTTCTTAGGGACTGCCATGACGCTAAATACTTTCTGCTTATATAGACAAACAAACATTCTAGCCGATTTTGCCAGCAATGCTTCCTCCACCAACGGCATTCGTCAGAAGGCATTCGTCAGAAGGCATTCGTCAGTCGATTTTAGATTTTAGATTTTAGATTTTAGATTTTAGGCGTGAGACGTGCGGCTAGTGCTCAGACGTTCGGCGAGTAGTAGGTTGCGTCAGCGATTAGCTTCTCGAACCACACATAAAATCCCCGATTCTGACGCACCCGCAGCCTCTAAAGTTCGTGAAAGTGGTAGATCACGACACCAGTTACTGAATCGTTCTCGATACTGACATAACCCGTTTTGAGCATTGCCGTGAAAGCTTCTTCCACTTCGGCAAAAGTAGCGCCGGTTGCCATCACCCCTTGGGTGACAGATAATCTTCCCTTCTTGGTATAAGCTGCCTTCAGGAGTTTAACCCCTAACTGGTCGGGAGTTTGCTTGGGGTATGTCGCGGCGATCGCCCCGCTGCTGGGATATAGCGGTATACCTTCGCGAGATACGCCGAGTTTGCCCCTGAGAGTGGCATTGTGTTCGTCCACCATGTTCGGCAGCAGCAGCAAGTCAAACAATTGCCCGAACCCAAACAAACCAAAGGTAAACAGCCACAGTAAACCCGTACCAATTTTGCCGTTGTAGAGGCGGTGGAGTCCGAATGGGCCGAAAAAACAAGCTGCCCATAAAAGGTAACTAACACCTAAATTGCTCATTTTCTGACCGTCCTGCTTGGTTATTCTAACTATTGGACTCCCTCTCTATATTTTGTACTTTCTATTTAGTGTTTGAACAGTTTGACACGAGGAGAGATTTGTGCATCATCTGAAGGAAGAGAGAACACAAAAATTGCAATTCTCCCAGTCTCCCCACTCCCAGTCTCCCCCACTCCCAGTCTCCCACACTCCCATGAGTAATTCTGCGTAGCAATTCTTAACGCCAGCAATATATTTCCAGGGTCGAGAGCTTGGTAAAGTATAACGAGGCCGATCGGGCGGTCTGACGAAGACGAACAGACAGGGGCGATCGATCGCCCGCAGTAACAGGCAACTGAAACTCTGAGTAGTTATAACCAGAAATCCAATAAACATATGGTAGATTCCCTCAAAAAACCCACTTTTGAAGAAATGCGGCCGGGAGTGAAAGCCCCAGCCAAAGAAACTATTCTCACGCCGAGATTTTACACAACAGATTTTGACGAGATGGCCAAAATGGACATCTCGGTAAATGAAGCCGAACTAGAAGCAATTATCCAAGAGTTCCGCGTTGACTACAACAAAAACCACTTCGTGCGGGATGCCGAGTTCGATCAATCTTGGGAACACATCGACGGCGAAAAGCGCCAATTGTTCATTGAGTTTCTGGAACGTTCCTGCACCGCTGAGTTTTCTGGATTCTTGCTTTACAAAGAATTGGGACGCAGGCTCAAAGGAAAAAATCCCGTGCTGGCCGAAGGTTTCATGCTGATGTCCCGGGACGAAGCGCGGCACGCCGGATTCCTCAACAAAGCTCTCTCGGACTTTAATTTGTCCCTAGATTTGGGTTTCTTGACAAAGAGCCGCAGTTACACATTCTTTAAGCCGAAGTTTATTTTCTACGCGACTTACTTGTCGGAAAAGATCGGTTATTGGCGCTACATCACCATTTATCAGCACTTAAAAGCCCATCCTGAAGACCAGATTTATCCGATTTTCCGATTCTTTGAAAATTGGTGCCAGGATGAAAACCGCCACGGAGATTTCTTTGATGCGGTGATGAGAGCTCAGCCTCAGATGTTGAACGATTGGCGCGCTAAGCTTTGGTGCCGTTTCTTCTTGCTGTCAGTGTTCGCGACAATGTATCTCAATGATATCCAGCGCGCCGGTTTTTATCGATCGCTCGGTCTCGATGCTCGCGAATACGACATCGAAGTGATTAAAAAGACCAACGAAACAGCAGGCCGCGTATTCCCCGTCATGCTCGACGTGAACAACCCAGAATTTTATGAGCGCCTGGATGTTTGCCTCAAGAACAATCAGCAGTTGACAGCAATTGTTGCTTCTAATACTCCGAAATTTTTGCAGTTCTTCCAAAAATTGCCTTTGTATTTGTCGAACGCCTGGCAGTTGTTGAAGCTGTACTTCATGAAAACAATTGAATCACCTTCAGTACAGGGCGCTGTGCGTTAAGTTTTGATTTTTCATCCTCTGTGACGGCGGTTCTGCGACAAGCGGAGCCGCTTTTTTTTGGTATCCAGATTCACCGCAAAAAGTTCTCGCCAGACTTACACTCGCCCGGAGTTGATGCTGGTTTTTTTCATAAAATTTATCGCCATTCCCCCTGAAGGTTAAAAGCCGCCCAATAATAAGGAGAACGCCACTCTTCCTGCTTCCACATTTCCAGTTGTGCTGCCCTCAATGCCGCCGCTGGCGTTAACCCTTTTTGCAGCATTCCCTGATAGAAACTCGACATTAACGTAGCCGTTCCTTCATCGTCCACAGTCCACAAACTCACCACGACTCGCTGAGCCCCTGCATACATAAATCCCCGTGTCAATCCTACCAAGCCCTCGCCTTGAATGTTCTGGCCCATTCCGGTTTGACAGGCACTTAACACTACTAAATCGGCTGCTAATTTCAGATTGAAAATATCAGTAAGTCGCAGAAATCCGTTTAAGGGATTCCCCTTTTCGTCTACCAGCGACAGGACGATTCCCGACAGTTCCGGGTGAGCGCTATTGGCGAAACCGTGAGTGGCAACATGAATGATTTTATATTGGCTTAAATTGGGGCTAGTTGCTGTGGCACGACTGGCTGCAAAATCCAAAAATTCAGTGCGAGAATTAGCCGGGAATAACGCTTGAATAATCTGAGATTCTTGGCGTGTAAAATTTAAACGGTCAAACTGTCCGGTCTTATCGTCTCTGGCTCGACTTAAACCAGGATTTGCTGATTCGACTGCTTGCTGAGTTGTGACTGAAGAAGCGTTTTTAACTCGTTCATCGTTAGCGCTAAAAACAGGATCTGCCAGTATTGCTAAAGTCCGATTAGGAGGTTGTCTGTCACTGTAGTTTTCTCTTAAGATTCCCAAGGTGGAAGCTGAAGGCAGCAGCACGATTTCATGGTCTACTATTAAAGGCGGATTCCCATTCTCACCGGATTTTCCGGGGAGGGAAAGGGCAGCAAAAGGGAGGTAATTCAAAACGCCATCGCCAACAATCAGCAGGCGCTTTTGACCGAGTTGGGCAGCAACGGGCTGTAAGATAATTTGACTGATAGCATCGTTGGCTTGGGCGATTTGATTGGGGCTGTTTCGGGAACTTGGAGCTGTGACAGCATCGCGGAATTTTTTGGCAGTTTTCTCGATGTCGGCAGCTTTTGGTAATTCATAAGTGGTGATGCTGGTTTTAGTCACAGCCCACAGATAGCTGCGATCTTTTCCTAGAGAATACTGGAGTAAAATTGTATTCTCATCGAGGATTTGTTGTTGAAGCTGTGAAAGGGTTAGGGGTTGCGGTTGGGTGAGAGCGGCGTACCGGGGGCTGGTGGCGCGAATTTGAGCTTGAATGTCTTGATATTGTCCTAGTAAAGTTTGCCGTTTTTGGTCTAATTCTGCTTGTTCTTCGGGGGTAGCATTGGGGCGACTTAGAACTTCGACTCGGCGTTTTTCCATTGCGTCGAGTTGTTGTTGTAAGCTGCGTTCTTTTTGCAGTAAATCTGGGGCGACACCTTGGCGAATATCGGCATTTGCTTCTTGAAGAAGTTCGAGGAGGCTACGGGCACGAGAGCGTTCGCTGGCTTCAAAAGCTTTGGTATCATAACCAGATTTGGGTTGCTTTTTGTGCAGTTGCATTAACAGATCAATGTAGAACTGGTAATAGTTTTGTACGGTGGCAAAGTAAGAGGTGCGAAGTTCAGGGCTGACAATTTTGGTGCGGAGGTCTTCAACAATTTTGAGAGCCGCTTCAATGTTAGTGAGGGCTTCCGTGAGATTGCCTTGAGCGCGTTTGGCAGAAGCTATGTTGCTGAGGGTGAGAGCTTCCTGTATGCGATCGCCCACGACCCGACTCATGGGAAGGGACTGACTGAAATACTCCAGGGCTTTCTGGTTTTCTCCCAATTCTGAGTAGACAACGCCGATGTAGTCAAGGGTGGTAGCTTCCCCATTGCGATTGCCTACTGCCCGACTCAGGGAAAGGGACTGGTTGTAATACTCTAGCCCTTTCTGCTTTTCTCCCAATTTTGAGTAGATACTGCCGATGCCAAGGAGGGTGAGAGCTTCCCCACGGCGATCGTTTGCTGCCCGTCTCAGGGGAAGGGACTGCTTGTAATACTCTAGGGCTTTTTGATTTTCTCCCAAATTTAAGTAGACAGTGCCGATGTTGGTGAGATTGGCAGCTTCGCTACCGCGATTGCCCTCAGCCCGTCTCAGGGAAAGAGCCTGGTTGTAATACTCTAGGGCTTTCTGATTTTCTCCCAAGTCTCCGTAGACAATGCCGATTATGTTGAGAGTGAAAGCTTCCCGGTGGCGATCGCCTACTGCCCGACTCAGGGGAAGGGACTGGCTTAAATACTCTAACGCTTTCTGTTGTTCTCCCAATGCTGCGTAGACACCGCCGATATTGCTGAGGGTGCGAGCTTCCCCACCGCGATCGGCCGCTTCTCGATACAGCTTTACTGCTTCTTCATATTTGGCGATCGCTTTTCTTAAAGATTCCGCTGTCCCTTGCTGGTAAAGTTGCCCTCCTTCTCTCAAAGCTCTTTCAGCAGCAGCGGCCGCAGGATTTCCCCCTCCCTGCTGCGATACCCCTTGACTAATTTTAATCGCACGGGGTGCAGCCACCGCCGGGACTCCTAGCAAAATCAGAGCACTTACAGCGAGTCCGTAACGCCCCCAAACCCAAAGCGTGATATTCATAAATACCTGCTCAAAGAAGACCTTGTTAACCGGTATCATAGTCGATCGCAGCTTATCAGGTGCGCTTTCCCTTCCTGCGTGCCGATTGCGTCGGGGGCATATTGTGCAATCCCGCCACTGCACCTAGTGCGGCACCCTCCAAGCGCGATCGGCCGCATCGGATTTGCCTCCGCGAAGGTTAAAAGTCTTAATTGTAATTTTTACGCTATTCTCAACTCAGTATTTTTAAATTAGCGAGCGCTCAAACCTAGCATCTACTATTTTTTGATGTTTTATGAACCCCAACAAAAAACAATTTCACAAATCTATTTTTGTTTTTGCCCTGGGAATGCTCGGTGTGTTCCTCCGAGCCTTAACTCTCCGCTTTTGGGAACTAGAGCGATTTAACACTTTTGTTTTTGACGAGGTTTATTACGCTAAATTTGCCAACGATTATCTCACCAAAACTCCGTTTTTCAACGCTCACCCGCCTCTGAGCCAGTACATAATTGCGATCGGCATTTAGATCGGCACTCATCTTCCCTAATGATTGGCGCGCTAAGCTTTGGTGCCGTTTCTTCTTAAGGAAGACTGTTGACTGTTGTTCATGGCAAACCCAATGCCCGATGCCCCTATAGGTTTTATCAGCCATTAATCAAACTTAATATCATAACTGTTTTTCATACAATTTATCGCCATTCTCCCTGAAGCGTAAAAGCCGCCCAATAATAAGGAGAACGCCACTCTTCCTGCTTCAACATTTCCAGTTGTGCCGCCCTCAATGCTGCCGCTGGCGTTAACCCTCTTTGCAGCATTCCCTGATAGAAACTCGACATTAACGTAGCTGTTCCTTCATCATCCACACTCCACAAACTCACCACCACTCGCTGAGTCCCCGCATACATAAATCCCCGCGTTAATCCTACCATGCCCTCGCCTTGAATGTTCTGTCCTAATCCGGTTTGACACGCACTTAACACTACTAAATCTGCTGCTAACTTCAGATTAAAAATATCAGTAAGTCGCAGAAATCCGTTTAAGGGATTGCCCTTTTCATCTACTAGCGACAAGATGATTCCCGATAGTTCCGGGTTCGTGCTATTCGCTAAACCGTGAGTGGCAAAATGAATGATTTTATATTGGCTTAAGTTCTGACTGGTTGCGACGGCGCGGCTGGCTTCAAAATCCAAAGATTCGGTGCGAGAATTTGCTGGTACTAACGCTTGAATTATTTGAGCTTCTTGGCGTGTAAATGTTAAACGGCTCCACTGTATATTATTGTCGCGGCTAGAGCGGCTTAAACCGAGATTTACTGATTCTATTGCTTCCCGATTCGTGGCGGTTGACTCGTTTTTTACTCGTTCATCGTCAGCGCTAAAAACTGGATCGGCGAGCATTGCTAAAGTCCGAGTTGGGGGTTGTCTGTCACTGTAGTTTTGTCTTAATATTCCCAAGGTGGAAGCGGAAGGCAGCAGCACAATTTCATGGTCTACAATTAAAGGCGAATTCCGATTTGTACCGGGTGTTTCCGGGATTGAGAGGGCGGCAAAGGGGAGGTAATTGAGAATGCCATCGCCAACTATCAGCAGGCGTTTTTGACCGAGTTGTGCTGCTACGGGTTGTAAAATAATTTGACTGAGCGTGTTGTTAGCTTCAGCAACTCGATCGGGAATGTTTCGGTAGCGCGGGTTAGTCACAGCATCGCGGAAATTGCGGGCGGCTTTTTCGATTTCGGCACGTTTGGGCAATTCATAACTGGTGATACTGGTTTTAGTCACAGCCCACAGATAGCTGCGCTCTTTCCCCAAAGAATACTGGAGTAAAATTGTATTGCGATCGAGGATTTGTTGTTGAATCTGTGCCAGGGTTAAAGGTTGCGGTTGGGTAAGGGCGGCGTACCGGGGACTGATGGAGCGGATTTGGGCTTGAATGTCCTGATATTCTCCTAGTAAAGTTTGCCGCTTTTGGTCTAATTCTGCTTGTTGTTCAGGGGTATGATTGGGGCGGCTTATAGTTTCGATTCGCCGTGTTTCTAAGGAATCGAGTTGCTGTTGTAAATTGCGTTCTCGCTGCAATAATTCCGGGGCTACACCTTGGCGAATATCGGCGTTTGCTTCTTGAAGAAGTTCCAATAAAGTGCGGGCGCGGGAGCGTTCGCTAGCTTGAAAGGCTTTAGTATCATAACCAGAATTGGGTTGTGTTTTGTGCAGTTGCATTAACAGGTCAATGTAGAACTGGTAATAGTCCTGCACGGTGGCAAAGTATGAGATGCGGATCTCGTGGTTGGTAATTTTGGTGCGGAGGTTTTCGATGATTTTGATGGAGGTTTCAATGTCAGTGAGGGCTGCGATTAAATTGCCTCGATCGCCTTTGAGAATAGCCATATGGTAGAGGGTGAGAGCTTCCCCAGGACGATCGCCCACAGCGCGAAACAGCGGCAGGGCTTGGTTGAAATATTCTTCTGCTTTCTGCTGTTGTCCCAATTCTGAGTAAGTAATACCTGTATTGTTGAGGGTGAGGGCTTCTCCACGCCGATCGCCCGCTTTTTGTCTCAAATCGAGGGCTTGTTTGTAGTAGTCGAGGGCTGTTTGTTTTTCTCCCAAATCTGAATAGACTAAGCCAATATTGGTGAGGGTACTTGCTTCTTTAGCCCGATCGCCCATAGCGCGGAATAAGGGAAGGGCTTGGTTGAAATACTCTTTTGCTTTCTGTTTTTCTCCTAAATCGTTGTAGGCTAAGCCGATGTTGTTGAGTGTGGTGGCTTCCGGACTGAGAGCGTCCAAAGATGTGTCGCTGTTTGCGGGTATGTTCGAGATGTTGCTGAGGTTGATACTTGCTTCAGGGCGATCGCCCATTTCCCGAATTAAGGAAAGGACTTGCTTATAGTAGTCGATGGCTTGCTGTTTCTCCCCCAAAGCATAGTAGACGGCGCCGATATTGTTGAGGATGACGGCTTGTTTAGGGCGATCGGCTATAGTCTGATGCCAAGAAAGAGCTTGCTTGTAGTAGTTCAGGGCTTGCTGTCTGTCTCCTAATCTATTAATAATTAAGCCGATTTGATTCAGCGTGTAAGCTTCGTACTTCCAATTTCTAAGCATTCGATAAAGCGAACGCGCTGCATCAAACTTTTGCAAGGCCTCCTGGTAAGATGCTGCTGTTTCCTGAGCCAATAGTCGCTCAGCTTCCTGAAGCAATCGCTCGGCTTCATCTGTTTTTTGATTTAATCGTTGTTTGTTTTTCTGAATTAATCGCTCGGCTTCCCCATCCGGGATTTGATTTATACTGAGATCGAGGGTTGTCAGATTTACCAATCCCGCTAAAGGTTTGGCATCTGCGATTTGATTTCTACTGAGGTCTAGGGCTGTCAGATTTGTCAATCCCGCTAAAGGTTTGACATCTGCGATTTGATTTGATGCGAGGAAAAGCAGTATCAGATTTGTCAATCCCGATAATGGTTTCACATCTGCGATTTTATTGCCACTCAAATAAAGAAAATTTAACTCAGTCATTGTCGATAAAGGTCTCACATCTAGAATTTGATTAGATGCGAGAGACAGCCCTGTTAGATTAGTCAACCCAGCTAAAGGTTTTACATCTACGATTTGATTGGCTTCGAGGAAAAGCTCTGTCAGATTAGTCAGCCCCGATAACGGTTTCACGTCTGAGATTTGATTGAAATTGAGGACGAGAAATCTCAGATTAGTCAGTCCCGATAATGGTTGCACATCTGCTATTTGATTTAAACTGAGGTTGAGCTTTCTCAGATTGGTGAATTTTGATAAGGGTTTGATATCGACTATTTGATTGCGAATTAGGGAAAGTTCTGTGAGATTAGTCAGGGTTTTTTGAGCGCGATCGCACTCTTGTGTTTTTGCTTTTGATAGCAACACCTCAACCGTATGTCTGGCTTCCGGGGTCAAATTCTCTTTGTTGGTACAGAAATCAGCAAAACTTTCAAATGTCTTGGGATTTGGCGCGGCGGCAGATCCCATCAGGATAGTCGCACCTACAGCTAAGCCCCAACGCCCCCAAATCAAAAGTATGGGATTCATAAGCACTCGCTCAAAAAAGACATGATTAGCTGCTATCATAATCTATCGCACCTTGTGATGCGCGCTTTTCCTTCCTGCTTGCCAATTAGATGGGGAGCATTTGGTGAAACAATAGTCGCTACTGCTTCTCGCTGCACTCTCCAAGCATGATTAGAAACCGGGTTTAAGAAACTGGGTTTTTCCAAAAAACCCGGTTTATCCTCAAAAATTCGGTTTCTGCACAAGTCCTATTTTACTTTACTCTCAACTAAGGAATTTCAAATTAGGGATCTCTATAAAATCTAGCATCTACTATTTTCTGCTGTTTTATGAAACTCAACAAAAAACAATTCAACAAATCTACTTTGGTTTTTTGCTTAGGAATGTTCGCTGTATTCCTCCTATCTTTAACTCTCCGATTTTGGGAACTGGAGCGATTTAACACCTTAGTATTTGACGAGGTTTATTACGCTAAATTTGCCAACGATTATCTCACAAAAACTCCTTTTTTCAACGCTCACCCACCTCTGAGCCAGTACATAATTGCGATCGGCATTTGGATCGGCACTCACCTTCCCTTCGGCAAAACCGCCGTCAACAGTATGGCAGGTTCCCTGCTTTCCCCTTGGGATTACCGCTGGCTGAATGCTCTTACAGGTTCCTTTATTCCCCTAGTTGTGGGAGGGCTAGCTTATCAGCTAGTTCGGCGCCGCACCTTTGCTTTTCTTGCTGCTTTGTTTATCGCCTGCGACGGTTTGTTTTTAGTTGAGTCTCGCTACGCGCTGAACAACATTTATCTAGTTTTGTTTGGAATTTTAGGTCAGTTATTTATTTTAAAAGCCGTAGAAGCAGAAGGCAAAAAGCGCTGGCTTTGGCTGGTTTTCGCCGGAATAGGTTTCGGCGCATCTGCTGCTATCAAATGGAACGGCTTATGGTTTCTTTTCGGTACTTATCTAATTTTAATCTGTGCTTGGGCAGTTCGTTTTATCCAGGGTAACAGAGGAAATGAAGAACAAAGCCGCGAGGTAGATTCACCTCTACTTCCTGCCGAAAGTCCCGTACAAAAACTGACTAAACTCAATTTTATAGAACTCTGCTTAAGTCTAGCTATTATTCCTATTCTCGTTTACAGCATTTCTTGGATTCCTCACCTGCACTTTAATCCAACTCCCAATTTCTGGCAGATGCAGACGGAAATTTTGACTTATCACCAGCGGATTAAAAGCGGCCCAGATGTACATCCTTACTGTTCCACGTGGTACAGTTGGCCTTTGATGCTGCGCCCCATAGTTTACTTCTACAAAACTGCTAGCAGCAATGCCCAACCAGATCCGGTTTTGCCGCCTTTACCTGAAGGTGCAACTCAGGCAAATTTTGACGTTCACGCAATGGGAAATCCCTTCCTTTGGTGGTTGTCAACCTTAGCTTTACTGCTAGTAATAGGAGTTTTAGTTCACCGGATTTTGGTGTGGCTGCAAACGCGCAACGCGGCTTCTGTTGACACGATAGAACAGCAGCGGCCGATTTTGTTTCCGCCGACTGCTGAAATGTGGCTGGGGTTATATTTAATAGTTAATTGGGCCGCTAATTTGCTGCCTTGGGTGAAGGTGACTCGCTGCATATTTTTGTACCATTATATGGGCTGTTCTGTATTTGCAGCTTTAGCACTTGCTTGGTGGGTTGACAGGTGGTTGCACAGCCCTCAAACTCGACTCCGAGGGATGGGGGTAACAATTATTTTTCTGGTTTTGGGTGCTTTTATTTTCTGGATGCCTATCTATTTGGGACTGCCTTTGTCGCAAATGGAATGGAAAATTAGGATGTGGTTGCCGTCTTGGGTTTAAGTTAAAAATAATTCTTTTATTAACGGGCAAGATGCCCGTTCAACAAGAAAATTAAGTTTTGTGGAACAGGCCGGAAAGCCTGTTCCTAACAAAGGTGCAAGATGTAAGTTATAACGTTTATTACCAAGGTGAGTTTGCAAAAGCGAGCATTATTTTTGATAGAGTGCTCGATAAACTGGTTCGCCCCGTTTCAGAGTAGCAATTTCTCTTTCAGTAGCCACAGGTAGGGGATTTTCTGCTAGCCATTTGTCGCCGCTTTGACGTTGAAAACTAGGGTGAGATGAAAAGCGATCGCACATTTCCCTTTCGACTTCCTCAATATCTGACTGGATAAACACTTCACCGCCAACTGCGAGATAAATTGCCAATTCATTGACTAATTCCTGCTGCACCACCCGCCGTTTGTGGTGCTTTTTCTTGAACCAGGGATCGGGAAATTGAATGCTAACTCGCTGCAAAGTGCCTGCGGGTAAAGTTTCTAAAATTGGTTTCAGGGAACTATTCGCATTGCAAAACAAATAGTGCAAATTAGTCAAGCCTTTTTCGTCCCGCCAAAGATTCGCTTCTTCTACCAGCGGTTCCCGAATTTCTAATCCGAGAAAATTCCAGTCAGTTTGTACTTGCGCCATATGCCACAAAAACCGTCCTCTGCCACAGCCGATATCTAAATGCAGCGGTAAATTTAAGTCGGCATAGATTTTAGTCCAATCCGGGGGACTTGCAGATGCTTGATATCTAATTGATAGGGGATTGACGTGTTCCCGCACTCTTACTCTTGCCAATTTTGCTGTCTCCTGAATATAATTTTTAACCGCTGATGAAGGCAGATTAACGTGGATTTACGCTGAGAAATATTGATTTTTGCGATGTTGTCTAATACTTTTTAATTAATGACAAATTAAAAATTGTATCTCTGCAACTTTTAATTGCTCATTATTGCATTAGGCTTCTGGTTCAATGCCTGCTGCTCTTAATTGCGCGGCTAATCTTTCCGATCGTTCTCGTTCTTGTTCGGCTTGATGTTGAGCGATATCCCTTTGCTGCCGTTCCCTTTCTACCATTTCAGCTCCCCACAATAACATCTCTCCGCTTTCATCCCACCACCGCAACCAATATCCGGTTCTTTCGGCTTTTGTTCCCTGCCAAATACCCAAAAATAACCCAACTCCTTCAATCCAATAACGATTGTTTGAATCCGGCTGCTGTACTTGATATCGTCCTGATGAATTCAACTGATAGACTTCGAGAACTCCGGCTGCAGGTTCAAAAAGTGCATAGATAGGCACTCGCAATACTTGCTCGTAAAAAAACCATTTTCCCGGCGGATACGTGGGTTTTATTGAATATTCATCGTTGGCAGTAGCTGACAAAAATTCCATGACAATCGCCGGGACTTCTCCTTCTAAGTTGGGAGTGTAACTGCGACGAATTTCTTGACTGGAAAGCGGCTGGACGTTGCGGGCATAAAACCAATCGGGAGCTTTAATAACTAGCTTGTTATCTACAGTCGCACAAATGCCCATGTTTGGAGCAACTAATATTCCTGTGACAATTAACCCCGCGATTTCTAAGATTTCTCGCAAGGCGGCGGCTAGCAAGGGTTGGTCGATATTTTCCACTGGTTCTTCGTCTAAAATAAAGTCGTCTGGCAATTTTTCCCAGGTAATTTTTAAGTCGGCTGTAGTGGCTGTCACGGTATTTTACCTCTTATTGAGACTGCTATTACTGAGACTGCTCGAGTGCGGTTTGCAATACTTGCTGGTGAAAGAGCGATCGCCCTACTATAAATTTTATCCTGTCTGGCGATAAGGCGTCGCCGTTGGCATAGTGTTCCATCCAGGTTTTGCTAATTAAATAAGGATCTTCTGGCAATTCTGATAATAAGTATCCCGGCATTTCTAACTCGTCCATCAATTGACTGACTTTGGGGTCGTAGCTGAGGGCAAAACAGCGGCATTCTTCGGATGCGGCCATAATTAAACTGTGGTAGCGCATCCCGATCGCCATTTCGACTCCCCGGAACACTCCTTTCAATTTTCTGGGGTCTTCTAAACTGAGGATGCGGCTTCTTTTGGGCAGGGCTTCGTGCAAATGTTGGGCAATCTCTAAGTCATGAGACGCTTGAAAAGGCAGCAGCAAAATTAAGGTGCGAGTTGCTTTTTGGAAGTCAACTAAAGCTTGAGTTAAGATTGACAAACGCGCGGGAGTTAGTGTAGAATGAGAACGCAAACAAACAGCAACTCTGGGCGCCGGTAAATCCCACAAACCCGACACAGGGGAATTCTCCAAAGCCCACACGGGATCTGGCGCTAAAGTAAAGGGAATTTTCCAATCTGCAAGTAAAGTAGCTGAACCTTTATCCCGCACGCTGACGGCGCTGCATCCAGCAAAACACCGCTGAGATAACTTGCGAGTCATTTCCCGCTTTAAAGGGCCAATTCCCTGGGCCCAGGCAATAGTTTTTAAGCCCATCCGCTGCGCTATTCCCATCAAACCGCCATAATAGAAAGGGCTCGCAATGCTAGTAGCGTCTTGGATTAAACTACCGCCGCCCCAAATTAGCGCGTCGGAGGTGCGGAGTGCTTCGAGAACTTGGAACGCATTCATGCGATCGCGCGCAGCTACCCCGTACCGCTGATTTGTCTCGACAGGATTGCCAGACAGGACGATCGGCGTCACGCCATCTGGTAACATTTGCAGTAGCGATGCCAACAGCGCCTCGTCGCCGCCGTTGCCTTTACCGTAATAGCCGCACAAAATTGCTCGCATTTCTACTCTTTTCTTTGTTTGTGATGGGGAATTTAACTATTTTAGATTTTAGATTTTAGATTTTAGATTTTTTTGATATTTGAGATTTGATCCTACTACCAAAAAAATGCTACTGTCAGCAAGCTTCAAGGCTTTACGTCATCAGTCAGCTCAAATCGCAAATCTAATAAAATCTCAACTCGCTAATCTAAAATTGTATGACCAGCCCAAAAACAGGTACAAGCCCCGACTTAAGTCGTGGATGCTCCTAAAATTTTAGACCAAAGCTCAAGCTCCAAGATTCATCTGTGGAGTAAATCTAAAATCTAAAATCTAAAATCTAAAATCGACTGACTCATCATACTTTATATGACAGTTGCGTAAGTCCCGATCGATAAATCTTTCATCTTCGTTCACGATACAAAAAATGCACGCTTTGTCAATTCCCACCTGGATTATTCACATCTCTAGCGTCGTCGAGTGGATTGCCGCCATCTGGTTAATTTGGACTTACGGCGAAGTCACTCAAAACCGAGCTTGGTGGGCCCTTTCCGCCGGAATGCTGCCCGCTCTTGTCAGCGCTATGTGTGCCTGTACATGGCACTATTTTGACAACTCTCCCGCCCTAGAATGGATCGTTACCCTGCAAGCGGCGATGACTCTCATTGGCAATTTTACTCTATGGGCGGCGGCTTGGTGGATTTGGCGATCGGCTCAACCAGAAAAAATTAAAGATTGAAAAAGAGGTAAATATTTTGAAAAAAATCCCTATTTGGGTCAAATTAGCCGCGAGTTCGCTGTTGTTAACAGCCGGCTTTTTGCTTCCCAGCAAAGCCAGCAACACTTCCTTGCAACTCGCCCAACAGCCTAACTGCAAAAGTCCTCAAACTACACAGGAGCAGAATGCGTGTTCTAGTCAAGAGTTTCAGGCAGCAGACAGAAAACTCAATCAAGTATATCAGCAACTTCAGCCGAAACTCAACAGCAAACAAAAGCAAAGATTGATAGTAGCACAGCGTAGTTGGCTCAAGTTTAGAGATGAATCTTGCAATTATGAAATGGGGCAGTTTGAAGGTGGAACTTTGGCTGCTTCAACCTACGGTTATTGCAGAGCGAGGGTGACACAAGAACGGGTTAAAGACTTGGAGCGTTATTTGCAACAAGCAAATTTGTAAAAGTTCGAGCGCTATTTAGGGAGGTGCACAGTGCTAACCCTAGGATATGGAACTATGGTTCTTTTACACTTACCTAGTTAGCGAAAGAATTAGTCGCAATTAAACCTGCCTCAATCAACAATCGATCGAGACTGTCAACCAGTCCATCAAGACAATCTAAAATTTGGCGATCGCCCGCCGGTAACGAAATAGAATTAGTTAGACTGTGAATTTGGCTATCCAAATCTTCCGGCAATTTTGAACACAAAGCTGTTGCCCTTTCTACCAGGCGCTTTTCGCCCGGATGAGGGATAGAATTAATAGCAAAAACAATATCAAAATAACTGCCTAAAAAAGCTGCTGTTCGATGGATAATACTTACTGAATCGCGGCGCAAAACAGCGGATTCTAACTGGTGGCGAAATGAAAAAATCAGGTGGCGCAAAATCGGATAATTTTTGGCAATTATCGCTTGACGGAGTTGTTCGGGATAGGGTCGATCGACATTGGCTTGCAATTGCTGAAACCAACCGTCTCTGTCATACAATGATACTGAGGTGAGAACGTTCCACCAAAAGCAGGTTGAATAACCTACTGATGCTTGATGTTTGACCAGGACGCGATCGAGTTCTTCTTCGATCCATTCGGGCTGGCGGTACATAATATCTATACCGTATCCAGTGTTAATATCTATCCACTCGTCCCCAGGTTCCCAAAATTGATTGTTGATTGCGATGCGATCGGAAAATTGTCTCGCTATTGCCTCCCGTATGTCAACAGGAATTTCCTCTTTAACATACACGTAAAAATCAAAATCAGACGACTCATCCGTAACTAGAGTTGTTCGAGAACCTGCTAAAACGACGGCTACAACTTGAGGCAAACAGCTAAACGGCTCCCCAATAGTTTGAGCCTGTGATGGAATTTCTGCGAGAGCTAGTTGATAATTGTGCAGCATTTAATTACCTTGTTTTGCACTTAAAAAATCACAGCAAATGCTTAACTCTAGCACTCAATATTTTAACGCATAACTTTGAACTCGTAATTCAACAATTGATAATTGTTAACAAATGCGGCGGAGGCGAACTGATGCGCTGCTACATCAGACCTCCAACCTAAACCAGCTCAAAAGTGATATAAAGCTTTGTTTTTTATTTGACGCTTTGACACGCCAATGGTGTAGAATCTAAAATCTAAAATCTAAAATCTAAAATCGCTATGTCCTTCGTTGGTTTGCACATTCACAGCGATTATAGCCTGCTGGACGGGGCGTCTCAGCTACAGCAGCTCGCAGAACGGGCGGTGGAATTGGGGATGCCCGCGATCGCCCTTACAGACCACGGGGTGATGTACGGGGCGATCGAGCTAATCAAAGTTTGCCGAAATAAAAATATCAAGCCGATTATTGGCAATGAAATGTATGTCGTCAACGGCGACATTGAAGTAAAAGTTCGAGGTAGAAGAAAATACCATCAAGTTGTTTTAGCTAAAAATACCCAAGGTTATAAAAACCTCGTCAAACTAACCACAATTTCCCATTTAAAGGGAATGCCAGAAAGAGGTATTTTTGCTCGACCTTGCATCAACAAGGAACTGCTAAAACAATACTGCGAAGGTTTAATTGTCACCAGTGCTTGTTTGGGCGGCGAAGTTCCCCAAATGATTCTGCAAAACAAGCTAGATGCTGCCCGTGAAGTAGCCACATGGTATAAAGAAGTATTTGGGGAAGATTATTATATAGAAATTCAAGACCACGGTTCCCCGGAAGACCGGATTGTTAATGTTGAAATCGTCAAAATTGCCCGCGAACTCAACATTAAAATAATTGCCACCAATGATTCTCACTATATTTCCTGCAACGACGTAGAAGCACACGATGCTTTGCTGTGCATTAACACCAACAAACTGATTGAAGAAGACAAGCGGATGCGCTACAGCGGCACTGAATATCTTAAGTCTGCTATGGAGATGGCGCAACTGTTTCGAGACCATTTGGATGATGAAACAATCAAAGAGGCGATCGAAAATACCCTAGAAGTCGCAAATAAAGTATCGAGATACGAGCTGACAGGAGAAGCTCGGATTCCCACAATTCCAATTCCCCCAGAACATACAGCCGATACTTATGTAGAAGAAATATCCTGGCTGGGACTCTTAGAACGCCTCAAAGCCCGCACCAGAAATGAAATCACCCCAGTCTACAAACAAAGACTAGAATACGAACTGAAAATGCTTCAGCAGATGGGCTTTTCGGAATACTTTTTAGTAGTTTGGGACTACATAAAATATGCTAGAGACAACGATATTCCCGTAGGGCCAGGACGCGGTTCTGCCGCAGGTTCTTTAGTTGCCTACGTCCTCAAAATCACCAATATAGACCCCGTACACCACGGATTACTATTCGAGCGATTTCTCAATCCCGAACGCAAATCTATGCCAGATATTGATAGCGATTTCTGCATAGAAAGGCGGGACGACATGATTAAATACGTTACTGAAAAATATGGTAGCGACCGCGTAGCGCAAATTATCACTTTCAACAGGATGACATCAAAAGCTGTATTGAAAGATGTTGGGAGGGTGTTAGGTATTCCCTACAAAAAAGCCGACGAAATGGCAAAATTAATTCCCGTGTCCAGGGGCAAACCGGAAAAACTTAAAGTGATGATTTCCGATGACACACCTGCACAGGAATTTAAAGACAACTATGAAAATACAATTTGCATAAATGCAGAAACTGGTACTGAAGTCCCCGTTCGTCAGTGGATTGACATGGCAATTCGTATTGAAGGAACCAACAAAACCTATGGGGTTCACGCGGCAGGTGTGGTAATTTCTTCAGAGCCGTTGGATGAACTTGTACCGCTGCAAAAGAATAATGAGGGTGCTGTGATTACCCAATATTTCATGGAAGATTTGGAATTTTTGGGGCTGCTGAAAATGGACTTTTTGGGATTGAAAAATTTAACAACGCTCCAGAAAACTGTTGAATATGTTAAGCAAACCCAAGATATAACCATCGATGCCGAAGCCCTGCCTTCTGAGATGGAACGCAAAGCTCAAGAGACATTTACTAGAATCAAAAAGTTGCCCGCTGATGTAGCCAAAACTTATAAACTTTTAGAAAAAGGAGATTTAGAAGGTATTTTTCAGTTGGAATCTTCCGGAATGCTGGATGTAGTAAAAAAAATCAAACCTTCTTGTCTGGATGATATTTCTTCTATTTTGGCACTTTACCGACCCGGCCCGCTGGATGCAGGTTTGATTCCTCAGTTTATTGACTGCAAGCACGGTAAAACAGTTGAGTACGATCATCCGCTACTAGAACCGATTTTAAAAGAGACTTACGGAACGCTTTGCTTTCAAGAGCAAATTATGCGGATGGCTCAAGATTTGGCGGGCTATTCTTTGGGTCAAGCTGACTTGCTGCGGCGCGCAATGGGCAAGAAGAAAGCTGATGAAATGCAGAAGCAAAAAGAAACGTTTATCGACGGCGCAACTAAGAATGGAGTCAGTCAAAGAATAGCTGATAAACTGTTCGCGCAGATGCTGCAATTCGCCGAATATTGCTTTAATAAATCCCATTCAATGGCCTATGCCTATATCACGTATCAAACTGCCTATTTAAAGGCGAATTATCCTGTAGAATACATGGCTGCACTGCTGACTGCTAACAGGGGCGATCAGGATAAAGTACAGAAATATATTGCCAATTGTCTCAAGCTGGGTATTGAGGTTGAGCCGCCAGATGTTAATAGCTCTCAACTTACTTTTACACCGCTGCCTAAACAGATGACTGGATGTGCAAAAGATAAAATTTTGTTTGGGGTTTCGGCGGTTAAAAATGTGGGAGAAGCGGCAATTGAAAATATTTTGGCGGCGCGGCAGGAAGGGGGTAAGTTTAAATCGCTGCCGGATTTGTGCGATCGCGTAAATCTCCATTCTGTGAACCGCCGTGCTCTAGAAGCTTTAATTCAATGCGGAGCTTTTGACAAAATTGACGACAACCGTCATCAATTAGTAAACGACCTCGAAGGGGTAATGAAATGGGCGCAAGACCGCAAAAGAGATCGAGAAAGCGGGCAAGGTAATCTCTTTGACTTGTTAGGTACGAATAGCTTTGGCAAGTCGGTCAATACCTATGAGTCTGCGCCCAAATCTAAATTGGTCAAAGATTTTGACAAACAGGAGAAATTGCGCTTAGAAAAAGAATTGCTCGGTTTTTATGTATCAGAACATCCCCTAAAGTTTCTGATTCAAGTAAACCAAGACCCCGATGTTGTGACTCTCGAACAGTTAGCAGATAAAAAGGGGAAAGTAGCGGTTATTGTCATGCTCAGCGCTATTAAACTTGTAGTAACAAAAAAAGGCGAGGGGATGGCAATTTTGCAATTAGAAGATTTGACACATCAAATAAAAGCTGTTGTGTTCCCCAAGGCTTACGAACAAGTGAAGCCTTACATTGTAGAGAATGCTATCTTACAGATTAGTGGAAAAATTGAGAAAGATGGGGAGGAAATTCAGATAATTGTAGACACTGCAAAGCCGGTTGAAACAGTACAGGTTACAGAGGAAATCGAGAGGGCGGAACCGGAAATAAACAACCCTTGGCCGGCGGAACCAGTCAACATTGTACGATCGACAAAACCTGTGGAAGTTTTAGAAATGGTGATTGTCAAGCTTACACTGCAGCAAGTACAAGATGGGGAAAAACTCAATGACCTCAAAGCCCTTTTGGAAGAACTTTCCTATGGGGGAGAAGATGCTAGCGTTTCTGTGGGGGGAATTGTTGTCGGTGAATATTCCTGTCAACCTCTTCGCATTAACCGTCAATTGTGGGTGCAAGATGGCGAGGGAACTGTTAGCCGTCTCAAGTCGGCTAAATTTGATGCTTGGGTTTTTCCTCTAGACAATCGCGGGGATGCTGCGGTATTTCGAGAAATGCGATCGCAACTTAATGTACATTCTTGGGCCAGTCATTTACTTGACACTGAAACCGATCGCCTTCACAAGTATCTCAATTATCTCGCCCAATTAAACAGACGCCCGCCAAACTAACACTTCGCCGCCATCGCCACCGGTGACTAAAGTTTGACCGTCAGGACTAAAAGCCACCGGATTGCACCCAGCAAGACTGCACAAACATTCTCCTGTTTGCAGGTTCCAGAGTTTCACCGTACCGTCTCGACTGCCGCTAGCCATAGTTTCGCGATCGGGACTAATCGCCACCGAAATCACCGCATCAGAATGCCCCCTCAAAGTATTAATCAATTCCCCTGTATCGGCATTCCACAATTTAACAGTAGCGTCGGCACTTCCACTGACAATCGTCTTTCCATCTTGACTAAATGCGATCGCATAAACCCAATCTGAATGACCGACAAAAGTCCGTACACTCTCCCCAATACCTACAAGCCACATCTTGATAGTTTTGTCAGCACTGCCGCTGGCAAGCATCATACTTTGAGGGCGAAAACTAACAGATAAAACCTTGTCAGAATGTCCCGACAGTTTTTGAACCAATGCTCCGTTGCGCTGGTTCCACAATTTAATACTCTGGTCGCCGCTAGCACTCGCAATCGCTCCGGAGTCGCAACTAAAAGCCACCGAGTACACGGAGCCGTAGCGGTGACTGTAGGGCGAACCAAAATCGCTGTAAAATTCGCGAATCATCGCCTTTTTATCCAGCTTCCACTCAATGACTTTTCTGTCAAAACTACCGCTAACCATCATTCTCCCATCTGGGCTGATTGCCACAGCATCAACCCTGGCGGAATGGCCGAAAAAAGTATGGATGAATTCACCTGTTTGCAGGTCCCACAGCTTAATTGTTTTATCGTCGCTGGCGCTCGCGAGAATATTGCCTTGAGGATTAATAACAACAGCATTAACCGAGTCTGAATGACCGTGGAGAATGCGCGCGCACCGCCAGTTATTAGACAATAATTTCGGATTGCTAGCGGATGGCGGAACATGAATATTTTGGGCCGGCGCGGCCGATACGGCGGTTGCTGTATTTGGCTGCGAGTTAGTTAAGGGCGAATTTATAGCTATTTTGGTTCGATAATTATAAGAAATTTGAGAGCGGGGATATTGCCCAAATTTTACCAAGTCTTGCAGCACTTCACCAGCGGACTGATATCGATCTTTTACCGAATCTTTGAGCAATTTATTCAAAATAGTTGCTAATTTTTGGCTGACTTTTATGCCTTTTTGCGCCAAGTGCGATCGCCAAATCCATTTGCATTCCAAAGCATCGAACAAATCATTCAGTACCGCCCCAGTTAGCAGGTGAATGCAGGTAACGCCCAAACTGTAAAGGTCGCTCGCCGGATACGCTTTGCCGCTGCGAATTTGTTCGATCGGCGCATAGCCAGCAGTTCCAGTTATCGTCCCTGTTTTCGCCTCAGAAATGCCGGTAATGTGCTTAGCAACTCCAAAATCTACTAGCACAAACTGACCCCCCCTCGCCTTCCCCTGTACAGCAGGGGATTCAGCAACAATTATCCCTTCTATACCAGCAGAAGATTGAGGTAAAGTTGCCCCTCCTTTTTCTTTACCAGGAGTCGAGCTGCCATATCCCGCCGCAGCCCACAAGGTTTGGGGAGTTCTCCGCACAATATTTTCCGGCTTAATATCCCGATGAATCACCTGCTGCTCGTGAACAAATTGCAAAACAGGCAACAAATTGATCAACAATTCCCAAATCTGTTCCTCGCTAAAAGCACCCCGCTGCTGCAACTCCTGAAACAAATTATTTCCCTCGATTAACTCTTCCACAAGATACAGACGTTTGGCTTGTTCAAAAGAAGCCAGCAAACTTGGAATCTGCGGGTGCTCTCCGAGTTCGTGCAACCGGTGAGCTTCTTGTTTGAACAGTGCAGTTGCCTTTTCTAATTCTTCCTTCTCTTGAACTTGGGGGAAAAATTGTTTGATGGCGCAGCGAGTTTTCAACCTATCTTCATCGACAGCTAAAAAAGTTCTGCCAAATGTTCCTTCACCGATAGGTTGAATGGCGCGGTAACGCTCTTTCAGTAGCAATTTAGAGCCGCACGCCAGACAAAAATTGCTTGAGTCGGCATTCTGCGGCTTTTGGCAATGGGGATTGAGGCAATAGCTCATCTTTTTTCCGGCCTGGAGATTCCCACCACAGCTAAACTTAGCAACATGGTAGTCTGTTTCCACTCACGCCCAGAGCACCATTCTCGATAATACCTGAGCAACTGGCTTTCTTAACCCAAAATCTCGGCTCTCAGGTTGAGCCTGTGGCAAGAAACCAAGGTGATGACACTAGAAGTGCTTGATGTGAGTTTCCATATATTCTAATGCTTTCCTAAAATTTTGCAGGTTGGCGGAGCACAAACTGGTATGTCAACATTTAACTGTTAACTGCGGCTATTCGGGAGCTTTTCTGCAGAAAGCAAATACAAAGCTGAGACGATCCCGGCTATTCTCCCCCATCTAGAAGACACTCTTGCTCCCCGCCGCCATTCTGTGAGGATGCTTTGGCTTTAATCACCGCTTCCCTAAAGCCTAAAACTACTAAAATATTGGCAATTGTTAAGAATAATTCCGCAGAACCGTGCAGCCAATCGACATTTGCTAGCGACTCGTTGTAGGCAACTTTTGCGTAAATTGCGGCGGGAATAGTCACAGCCACAAAAACGAGAGTGCCGTAAAATCCCATCAGAGCTAAACGGGGTGTTTTTCCCGATCGAGTCAAAAACCAGAGAAATCCCAAGTATGGAAATAGAGACAGAACAAATAAAGTTTCTTTGGAAATCATTAGTAATTGGTGAGCAACCAGATACTATGATAAATTAAAAAATCCCAAATTAGTGTGAATAATTTTGAACTTTTAATTTTGAGTTTTTAATGTTTAATTCGACAGAGGCACCGGTTGCTCTCGAATCGCTAGAGAATCACCCAAGCCCATAGCTTTTAAGCAAAGCCGCAGTAGGTCGGAAGTATTCAAAACCCCTCACGCACATGGAGACAAAACCCGTCACTCGTCCCCTAACAGCGTTTTTAGCATAACACATTTTCAACCGTGGCAGTCTGTTAATTGTCTCTCACTCCAAAGCTATCGAGCAATTATAAACTGAGACAGTTCCCAAGTTTTCGGTCTGCTAGGCATTAAGCAAGGATGGTTCAAAACCTCTAAATCCAAGCAGCGTTTTCTATCTGCTGCGATAGTTTCCTTCAGCTTAGCATCAAAATCAAAATACGGGCCGCAATCCCAAATTTTGAGTTCCAACCGTCCGTTAAACACCATAATTTCCAGTTTAACAGGAGTTTCAACTGGCAGATGTTTGTGAGCGTGGCGAACTGCATTAGTGAAACCTTCAGCCAAAGCTAACTGAAACTTCCACCAAACCTCATTAGGTATCGATAAATCTTTCAACTGCTCAAACCACTCCAAAACTAGAGTTAAAGCATTCACATCTGTGTTGACTTGCAGGCTAATGTGTTGAACACAACTGTCATGCAGTTCTTGTTCCTGCTGTATTTCATTCTGCCAATCCCAGGTATTTAAGCAATTCATTAACTCATCTAAAAGGCTAGCATTTTTTATATTTTGCGATCGATTGCGACCTTCTACTTCGTAACTTTTGCTCAGGGACAAACAATTTCGACCGTCGAGAGTCCGGGTGTAACTTAGCTCGTCTGCAACCTGCCACATGAGTTTGATCCCCCTGCCGCCCTCTGCAAGTTGATCTATGCTGTTCGACATCTATTTTCCTCGTCTGAAAGTGTTAGCTGTACCCAATTTTATCACCCGCCGAGACACGCGGTATTTTTTTGATACTTCTTGGCTCGGTATTATTTCGGGGGTCACACCAGAATGCTATCTTTTTTACAGAAGGCAACGCATCAGCAATAAGTCTTAAAAGTCTAAGCCAATTGGCTTATTTACCGATCGCCTGTACGGAGAACGATCGCCCTACCCAGCACAATCCAACTGCATCGAGTACAAATACTTATCCGCTGTCGGAGCCAGCCACTTGCTGCAGCCGTCGCAAGCTCCTGAATCCCTGCCATTCAGCGCCGGCTTCCTGCCGTGGGAAGCTGCAAGGGAGCCTGGAAGTGCGCGATCTCATCCCCAAGGCGTAGGTAATATCCGTAAGCGCGAGCGCGATCGAACCTTATACCGTCGAGCCGCGTCAATCCACTAAATTAGGACTTGCGCAAAAAACCCGGTTTCTGCTAAGAATATTGGGTTTGACAGCGAGGAATTAACGAGGAAACTGAGTTTTTAGTGCCCCGCGTGTAAGTCCAGCAGACAAATCGGTGATGAAAGGCAGTTACAGGACTTACCCAGACTATGACCAAAATCAACCTGAAAATTCTCGCTGCAGCAATACTGCTACTCCCATTTTGCGCCGCACTTCCCTTACAAGCTCAAAATCTGTCTCTAGTCAAGCGGCTGCTAGAAACAAGAGGATGTCCCGGATGCGACTTATTTGGCGCTTCCTTGAGCCGTGCAGATTTGTTTGGCGCTTCCTTGAGCCGCGCCACTCTCAGCAGGGCCGACTTAGTTGATGCCGACTTGACTGCGGCTGACTTAATGGAAGCTAATTTAAACAACGCCAACATGAGAAACGCCTTTTTGGCCGACGCCGACCTCAGCAAAGCCGACATGAGCAGGGCCGACATCAGGGGAGCCAACTTAGAAAATGCCAACCTCAGCGAGAGTTTTCTTCGAGACGCATCCCTCCAGTTGGCTAACTTAAAATGCAGTAATTTGAGCGCCGCCAAACTAAGTCGAACCGATCTGAGAAATGCCGATTTAAGCGGTGCAAATCTCACAGGTGCAGACCTCAAAGAAGCCGATTTAAGCGGTGCAAATCTCAGCGGTGCAGACCTGAGATCTGCCGACTTGAGGGATGCGAGATTGAACAAAGCTAATCTCACAGATGCCAATCTTTGCGGTGCCCGGATGCCAAACCAAAAAATATCTCGGCGAGGCTGCGAAGTTAAGAAAGAACAAGCGATAAGCACGAACAATTACTGTAATTACTGCTATGCCTTGAATGACTGGTGGCTTAATGTATTAAGATTCTACTAAGCAGTATCATCGCGATAACTGCTCTGTTTCAGATATGTACTGTTAGAAAGAAGTGCGAGCAGGCGGTACAGATCTCCAACTGAACCTGTTACCGCCAACAGTTTTTATCTAGTTTGAAGAACCTAAAAATTGGCTCACTATTTGCAGATATTCTGCGCCCCCGATATGTGCCACATTAGTGTGGCCTCCATCAGGAACTATGTAAAGCTGTTTGGGCTCAGGTGCTGACTCAAACAGTTTTTTGCTCATTTCCACTGGAACTACATTGTCAGCAGCCCCGTGAATAAACAGTACGGGCATTTGCAGGCGATCGACTTTTGAAAGAGAATCAAACCGCTGTGTCAGCAAAACATCGATCGGAAACATCCAAAACAGCCCTTTTTGGAAATTCACCATCGCTCGTGTCGAAGTAAAAGAGCCTTCTACGATTAACCCCGCCGCCTCCGGGTGACGCACGGCTAGATCGATCGCGATCGCCCCTCCCAAAGAATGACCGTAGATATAAATTTGATTCGGGTTAATCCCCCGCTGTTTCACCAAATAATCCCAAGCAAGTTGAGCATCCTCATAAACCTGAGATTCACTCGGAAAATCGCCCTGGCTTTTTCCATAACCGCGATAATCCATCACAAATACCGACAAACCTAATCGATGAAATCGATGAGCGTGTTCGACATTTGATCCCACATTTGAAGCATTGCCGTGCAGGTACAAAACTACCCCCCCTAACCCCCCCTTGTTAAGGGCGGGAACCCGAGCGACTGCCGGTCTCTCACTTTGCGGGGACGTTCCGACTCCTCTAGCTCCCCCCCTTGGCAAGGGGGGGCTGGGGGGGGTATCCGAGTCTCCGGTGTTAACAGAGGGAACAGCCTCTCCCTTTCTGGCTCCACCCCTTGCTAAGGGGGGGCTGGGGGGATTTTCCGAGGCAGGAATCCACCACCCGTGCACGCTTTCTAGCGCACCTGTTTTAGTTGAAATTGGCAGCCAGACATCTTGATATTTCAACTGAAAATCATCTGGCGTAGTTTCGATCGCGCGCGCGGGAAAAAAGATAAACTTACCTTGTGCTACAAATAGGAATACACAAGCAGCAGAATAAGCAACGGCCAAAACTATCCCAAAAGCTATTAGCGATTTAGACAAAAGGAATACTAGCAACTTGTTCATAGATAGAGCACGCGGGAAATTAGAGATCGCTCAAAAGCTAATGGCAAATGATTAATTCAGACAATTAGCCAAGATCGATTACTAACTTCCGCCGCCGCATTCCGCCGAATTTCAAAAATTAATGCAATTCAGGGTGGTGCAAGTGCCAATTCGTAGACTGTTCGTAAGCGTGAGCCACTTGAAACAGCCGAGATTCTTGCAAAACATTACCAATTAGTTGTATACCCACTGGCAGTCCTTTATCATCAAATCCGCAGGGCAAACTCAAAGCTGGTAAACCAGCAAGATTCACCGGAATAGTCATCAAATCTGACAAATACATACTCAAGGGGTCATTAAATTTTTCCCCTGCCTTAAATGCGGTAGTAGGAGCAGTGGGACAGACTAAAACATCAACTTGAGAAAAAGCTTTTTCAAAGTCTTCTTTAATCAAAGTCCGAACTTTTTGAGCTTTTAGATAATAGGCGTCGTAATATCCAGCAGACAATACGTAAGTACCGATCGCAATCCGGCGTTTAACTTCCGCACCGAACCCTTGAGAGCGAGTTTTGGCATACATATCCAAAAGATTATCGGAGTCTGGAGACCGAAAACCGTATTTGACTCCATCATATCGCGCCAAATTTGCCGAAGCTTCCGAGGGAGCAATAATGTAGTAAGTGGGCAAACCGTAGCGGAACCGGGGACAAGAAATGACTTGAATTTCTGCGCCCAATTGTTGAAATTGCTCGATCGCCTTAGTAACAGCGTCTTTAACCCCCGAGTCCAACCCGACACCAAAAGTTTCTTTAATTACACCAATTCTAATCTGACCCTTCGGTCGCAAACTGGGTCTTAAAGCTTGGGCGTAGTCAGGAATTGGAACATTCAGACTCGTGGAATCTCTCGGATCGTAACCTGCGATCGCCCCCAACAAAATCGCCGCATCCTCAACAGTCCGGCCAAACGGCCCGATTTGATCGAGAGAAGAAGCATAGGCGACCAAACCGTAGCGAGAAACCAATCCATAAGTCGGTTTCAGCCCCACCAAACCGCAAAAAGCAGCAGGTTGGCGGATTGAGCCGCCTGTATCCGAACCCAAACTCACCACACATTCTTCGGCGGCTACCGCTGCGGCAGAACCGCCAGAAGACCCTCCGGGCACGCGCTCCAAGTCCCAAGGATTCGCGGTAACTTGATAGGCAGAAGTTTCTGTCGAGCTCCCCATTGCAAACTCGTCCATATTCGCCTTACCCACAATCACCGCACCGGCTGCTTGGAGTTTCGAGACGACGGTTGCATCGTAGGGAGGCACAAAATTCTCCAAAATTCGAGAGGCGCAGGTTGTGGGAACGCCCTCGGTACACATATTGTCTTTAACGGCGATCGGGATGCCGGCCAACAGGCCAATTTGCTCTCCGGCTGCGATTTGGGCATCCACTTTGTGGGCCTGCGCCAATGCGCTGTCTGCTGTCACGCACAGAAAGCTTTTCAACTTCGGCTCTAGCTGGGTAATTCGGTCTAATGCTTCTTGAGTAATTTCCACAGCCGAGCGTTCTTTATTGACCAGTTGTCGGTGCAACTCGCGGATGGATGCCATGCTCGTACCTTTATCATTTCTACTTTGAGACAATACAGTTAATATAACTGGCAATTGCACGCACTTACAGCTATTCGGCAAAGTCCGCTATTTTTGTGGCTTTGTTCGATCGCGCGATCGATCCTTTTACATACAATAGATTAAATTCCCAAAATCGCACCAGACAAAAAATAGCACTAGAGCTTTTTACCTAATGTTTTAAAAACCAAAGAATGCAACTGTATTAGGACTTAGGCAACAAGTGGTTTGACGTGGCCATTATAAGGGTAAGGCGCGCAAGGCGCAGCCTACATAATTAGGTTCTGCTTCCACAACTGTGTATGCAAGATTAAAATCCTTAGAAAATCACCCATTACGAATTCTTTAATCTAAAACTTAAAAGCAAATTAGCCCTTTCCAAAATTTTAAATTTATCACCCAGGTTGTATTCTACGCAACCAATAATTTAGCGTAAAAAAAACATCAAAAAAATTTTTCTTCCTGATTGTTGCTGCTACCCTTTATAGGGAATATAACCAGGTAATATTGGCAAGATTGCTCCTGAACTCTTACCCCCTTTCGCTAGATACAATTAATCCATGGTTTAAAAGCATATTTAGATATGAAGCGGATTTCAACTTAGATTACCCCCCTGATAGCCCTGAAAAAACTGAAGAAGAAATAGAAACTTATTAGCCAATACGCTTGAGTCAACACTGTTTATTGCCCGGAGATCCCCCTCGTATACCCCCAATCGTTGGGGGGATGCAATATCGAGTTCTTGTTGCCTCCTTGGTTCGGGGGGCTAGCGAGGATCGGGCTTAACTAAACCGTATTGACTTATGAGCAACAAAATATTAGCTTGTGGCTGCAACTTCAAAAAGAATTATCCCCCGATAATGAAGTGCACTACTTTAGCCAAAAATTACGAAAAGTTATCAGTCATCCGACTGAATTAATGGCTGCAGCGTAATTACAGAAAAGATCGAGCTTTTCGCATCCACGCCCATTGTGCCACGGGTCAAAAAGCCGATCGGAAATGTGGGGTTCACAAAAAAGCTCGGAACGCTCACCGCCACGCCGAGGTCTTTGGTTAGGCGCACCTGCAAAAAAACAGCAGTGCTTCCTCACCTGCATCTATCTGCGTGCATCAGCAGCAAAAAAAGCTAGGTATTTGCCCCCACGATCCCCAGGAAAACAATTTCATCCGGAATTATCCCCAAAACCAAAGATATATGGTAAGAAGTTCCCGATGCCCCGTTGGAGGAATGCCACCTAAAGCTCACTTAGAATCCCACCTGACGGCAGAGGAACTCAAAATTCGCTACCGGCAGGCACAAAACACCACAGAGTCGCGCCGCTGGCACTTGCTGCTCTTAGTTTCCCGAAATTGGACTATCAAACAAGCAGCTCAAGTCGTAGGTCTCAACTACGACTACGCCAAAGAAATTGTCCAGCGCTATAACCGAGAAGGCCCTAACTCTGTCAGGAACCGCAGCGGAGACCGCCAGCCCCCTCCTGCGAAATCCTTGCTGAATCCTGAACAGCAAGAAGAACTGCGACAAGCGCTGCAAGGATCTGCCCCCGACGGCGGAGACTGGACAGGCCCCAAAGTAGCTCGCTGGATTGCCGAAAAAATCGGTAGCGATCATGTCTGGCCCCAACGCGGCTGGGATTACCTCAAGCGGTTGGGTGCTGACTGGCGACGGCGGCGCAGAAAGTAGATAGTTCGCAATGTTTAGAGGGGGTTGATTAGCTTCGTGCGATCGCTCCCTTTATTTTGGTTATCTTAGCGCAGTGCCGCGATCGAACGATTTTAGATTTTAGATTTTAGATTTTAGATTTTAGATTTGTTCTCCTATCTAAAATCTTAAACCGTTTGACTGATGTAACAATAGCTGCTTATATTGAATTTGGTTGTGTTGAGGATGTTAAATATGCGAGGGATCAGGCCTTTTTTGTCGATCGCTAACAAGACTTTGGCAGTAGTAGCTGGCATCGGACTGGTTCAGATGTTAACCATCGCAACTTCATTCTCTCAATCATCTAACCCGCGTTCCCTAGACGAACTCTACAAAATTCGCGACCGGCTCGTCAGCGAATTAGAACAGCCCCCCTCTCCCTCCCCAGAACCAACCCTGCTCTCCCGCTTAGTTCCCGTCGTCACCAATCCTCAAGAACAAGTCCTACAGCAGTTGCAGGCGGTGGAAGCTCAAATATTAGTAGAACAGAGGGCTAATGACAACTTACAGCAAGCAGTCCGTTTAGCCAACCGAGCCGTAGAAACTACACGGCAGCAAAATCAGTCGATCGAATCTTCGCAGCAAACTCAATTTTTGTGGCATCAGGCCCTCAACAACTTGCAGGAAGTTCCTCAAAATTCATTTTTAGCTTCCCTCACTGCCTCAAAAACTCAAGAATACCGGGAAAATTTTACAGCAGCAACCTCTCAAGTGCAGCAAGCAAAATCTAATTTTTTGGCTGCGGTTGCCCGGGAAAGCGGTTTGTCTGGGCAAGCTTCGATCGGCATTTGCCACCTTTCTAGAGAGTGCGTGCACCTGCGGGGCGATGTGCCTCCTGTCAGTCCGGCCAGCTTAATTAAATTGCCGATTGCTGTCGCCCTGATGCAAAAAGTCGAAAAAGAAAAAATTAGTCTGAACCAGGAAGTATTCGTCAGTCGCGGTAATTTCACCGAAGACTCATCGGCGAAGATTACGTCCAATCGCAATTACCCGCTACAGCTACTGTTAGAAGAAATGATCTATCGCAGCAGCAATATCGCCACCAATCAACTGATCGATTATTTGGGATCGGATTACATCAATCAATTCTTAGATAATCGCGGCTACGAAGTCACCCGCGTCAACTTCAAATTAATGGGGGAAAAAACTATGCCCACCAACCCCGGTTCTGGTCGCAACCGCGTGACTGCTAACGAACTCACCGAAATGATGGTGCAAATTTACAACGGCGAAACACCCGGTGCTAAACTGTTAATAGAAACTCTCAACCGCCAGTACGATCACGCTCTGGGATTTGCCGCCTTGCAAGGAACTAAAGCTCAGTGGTTGGGGGAAAAAACAGGCCAAAATTCCTGGGTGCTCGGCACAACTTTAGCCATGAGCATTGACGACGAGGCCTATGTGATGACTGTGATTGACAGCCGCAGCAGCGATCTGCAAATGCGCCAGTCTATTTCTAAAATAGCCGATTACATTGTCCGAAACCCCAGCTTTTAACGGCTGGAATATAAAATTTATAGCTGGGGAAAACGCACCGCCCAAACAGTTAAAAAATGCCGCATCAAAAACTCAGTGTTTCCGTCAAAGGCAAAGGGTTTCCGATTCTCTGCTTGCACGGCCATCCAGGTTCCGGTGATTGTATGTCCGTCTTTACAGAACACTTATCAAAGCGGTTCCAGACGATCGCACCTGACTTGCGCGGATATGGCAACAGCCGCACCTCAACTTTCTTTGAAATGACCGACCACCTCCTCGATTTAGAAGCTCTTTTAGACCGATTGGGAGTCGATAGGTGTTTGGTGATCGGATGGTCTTTGGGAGGGATTTTAGCCCTGGAATTAGCCATGAAATATCCCCAGCGAGTCACGGGTTTGATTCTACTTGCATCCGCAGCCAAACCGCGAGGAAGTCACCCTCCCATCTCTTGGCAAGATAACCTTTACACCGGTTTAGCCGGAATTATCAATTGGGCGATACCCGGTTGGCAGTGGAATATTGATACTTTTGGTAGGCGATCGCTCTTTCGCTACTTGATACAGCAGCAGAAAGCCACCCCTTACCGCTACTTAGCACAGGCAGGTACCCCCGCCTACCTCAAAACTTCCAACACGGCCACCAAGGCGTTAAATACCGCTCTCAGGGCCGGATACGATCGACTGATCCACCTCGACGACATTCAATGTCCGAGCTTGGTGTTGGCCGGAGAGGGCGATCGGCACATCACCTCGGCATCGAGTTTAGAAACAGCCCGCCACCTTCACAATTGTCAGTGGCAGTGCTATCCAAATACAGCCCACTTGTTCCCTTGGGAAATTCCCGATCGGGTACTCGCAGACATCGATCGTTGGATTGAGAAATTCCCCCAAGCAGTTGGTAATTGCTAGTCTTAAGTTTGGAGTTTGTCAGCAGCAATTAATCACCCAACAGTCAAGAATTTTGAATTTATATCGTTGCCGTTTACCTCCGAATCATAAATTTCCGAGTGCAGTGCGAGCTTCCCGCTCGCTATCAGCGCTCGCAAGCAATGTATAATTCCGCAGTTACCGGATTTTAATTTACAACTCAAAACTCAAAATTTCCCCTGCTTCTACTGACCGCTCAAAACAGGCCACAGCCCTCCATCAGTCAGCTTTCCCAAATCATCTGCAACCGTCAAAGTAACAGGTTTGCAGCGAAGAATTGAAACACGAAGACCTTCTGCCCCTTCATTTTCTATGTCTTCTACATATCCTGCTTTTGCAGCTTCCGCTTCTGGAGCCGTCAAAAACGGCCCAAAATAGTAAATGCACCGCGGGGCTGAAGTTTTCACTTCAACCCACCAAGCCAATCCGAAAAAATTGAGCAAGCTAATCAAGAATTCTTTCATGTGCTTTTCTAACGTATTTGACGGTGTTTTCAGGGTGCTGCGAACACGCCTAGGCTTTTGTTATTTACACGTGGCTGACTGCTACCAAGAACCTATCCAAACCTATTTAAAGCTGATATCTAAATAGATTGGTATTGAATTCCTGTTTGAACGTAGGGGGAAAGCCCCTTGTACTTTCGCCTGTCCGTAACGAAAGCCGATCGGCTCTCCTTACTTGTTCAAAGTGTGCTGCCGCTCAATTCTGGGCGGCACCCACAATAAACTACTCTGTTGTGCTCTTTTTTTCAAGCACCTTTACGATCAGTGTACGTGAAACTTTTTGGGCCCGCGCTGGCGGTAAATTTCGTATAAAGCCATCCCCGTTGCTACCGAGACATTGAGGCTAGGAGTCTTCCCCCTTAAAGGAATTGAAACTAATCCGTCACAGCCGCGCTGTATCAAAAGGCTCAAACCGTCAGCTTCACCCCCCACCACTAAAACAGTGGGCCCAGAAAACTTGATTGTCTCTACCGAGTCACCCACGCCGGCAGCAGTGCCATAAATCCAGAATCCCGCCTCTTTCAATTCTTCCAGCGCCCGGTTAAGATTGACAACCCTCGCCACTGGCAGGCTTTCCAATGCCCCTGCTGCCACTTTTCTCACTGCCGAGGTAATCCCAACAGCCCGCCGCTGCGGAATCACCATGCCCTGAGCTCCCAATGCTTCTGCGGTGCGAATGATCGCCCCTAGATTGTGGGGGTCGTTGAGTCCTTCTGCCACCACAATTACTGGATCTTCGCAAGCAGACTTAGCGTTTGCGATCAGTTCGCCCAAATCCAGGTATTCGTATGCTGATACTTGAGCGGCTACGCCTTGGTGGTTGGCTTTGCGCGTGATGTAGTCGAGGCGCAAATCGTCAACTTCATCAATGATACTGCCGTTAGCCTTGGCTTCGGTTAGCAAGCTGTGAAAGCGGGGATCGTACCGCAGGTGCGGGACAACCCAGATCCGGTTCAGGACTTGGTTTGTTTCTAAAGCCGCTTGCACCGCATGGCGGCCGTAAATCATGTCGTCTGTGTCTGCGTCTGGTTGCACGACTGTATTTGAGGCAGTGTCAACAGGGCGAGTGTCTCTGTCTTTGTCTCTGTCTCTGAAATGGTTGCCCCGGAATTCCTGCGGGCTGCTGTCTCTGTCTCTGTCTTTGTCTTTGTAATAATTGCCCCGGGATTCCTGCGGGCTGCTGTCTCTGTCTTTGTCTTTGTAATAATTGCCCCGGGATTCCTGCGGGCTGCTGTCTCTGTCTCGGAAATTGTTGCGAACCGGCTGGGGGCTGCTGTCTCTGTCTCGGAAATTGTTGCGAACCGGCTGGGGGCTGCTGTCTCTGTCTCGGAAATTGTTGCGCACTGGCTGGGGGCTGCTGTCTCTGTCTCGGAAATTGTTGCGAACCGGCTGCGGGCTGCTGTCTCTGTCTCTGTCTCTGTCTTGGTAATAATTGCCCCGGGATTCCTGGGGGCTGCTGTCTCTGTCTTTGAAATGATTATTTCTGCGAATTTCCGGTTGGCTGTCGGAATTGGCTCTCCGTTTGAAAATTGCTCGCACGGGCATTTCTCGGGATTGGGGGGCGAAGGTCGATCGCTTTTGAGGCGCATCTACTCCGCGAGTGTCGGGACGGGGCTTGCGTTCAAAGCGGGGAGAGGACGGTTGTGAGTCCTGACGGCGACCTTCGCTTTTGAATGGCTTGCTGTCGGAATTTGAGCGCGAGGAGCTTGGTTTGGTAAATTTTCTCATGGGTTTTTTGTGGCAGTCAAAACGATTTTTGATTTTCGATTTTTGATTTTCGATTGAAGAATTGACGGATCAATCTTGGGGCTTTGAGATTTTAGATTGGCTGGGGAGGAAGCATCGATTGAATAATTGAAGAATTGACGGATCGATCTTGGGGCTTTGAGATTTTAGATTGGGTGGGGAGGGAGCAAGGATTTTGCTGTGCTAAAGTTGCTAATTAATGGCTGATAAATCCTGTTTGCCCGATCGAGATTTTTGCTGTTTTAGGTTTGTCGCCGTGCAAGGGTTGTTAATTAATCCTTCCTCATTCCCAACTCTTAACTGCTAAATCATTTCATTCTCAAGTTCTAAAAGTGCCAAAAGTTCGGTCAATCTTTCGGGATCGGTGAGGTACAAATATCCGATCAAAGTTTCTAAGCTGCTGGCTTGTTGGTATATCTCTGGATCTGCTCGCTTAGAACGGCCCGATGCGGCATTGCGGCCGCGCTTGACAACGGCTAATTCTATACTGTTCAAGTAAGGAGAGATCGATCGCAAGTGACGCGCTTGAGTTTCGGCTCGTACTTGCCCCACCACCAATTCATGATAAGCTTGCAATCTTCTGGGCGGCATTAAATACAAACTCCGAATGTAGAGTTCGTATACTGCATCCCCCAAATATGCCCAGGCTGCGGGCGAAATTCTTTCTATTTCTGCTGGTGTCGCCCTCGCAGGATGCACTCGATTTAAACTGATATCCGTCAGACTCAGTTTGAGCCCGTCATCTGCGATCGGCAACATACTTTTTTAAATAAAACTTCCGCACAGCTTGGTTTTTCTAGTCACTGACTTATTTCGTCTTTCGTCACTTCAGCAATTATAGCTTTCACAGGAGTGTTCGCTCTCAGAGCACGAAGCGAGATATACAGGCAAAGCTTTGCGCGACGCTCGCAGTCCTAAAAAAGGCTTTTTACACTCATCGGGATGCTCTACTTCTTATACCATTTTTCCGCATTTTTGCAACACATATTTTACTGCCCTGCCACCGGAGTTCAAAGCATAGGGGGAAATAGCGGCAAGACTTGTCGCAGCTTCTGGGAAAATCGGTATTGCTTTACCAGCACAAAAATAAAAATTTGCTATCCAGCGCTGAGAACCGGATAGCTAATTTAGTCCACTTTGGCGTCAAGCATCCTTGACGTTTTTTACCGCCTCATCAACCGAAGGCTGCAAAGACAAAAATTTCTCTAAGCGAACCAGTTTAACAGTCTGAGTTACGCGGGGATTTGAGACAATTTGCAATGTCCCCTCCAAGGTTTGGGCTTTTTTGACAAGTTGCACAAGCGCACCCAAGCCTGAACTATCCACAAAGTCTATCTGAGACAAGTCCAAAATTACGTGTTTTGGGCCCTCGTCAATACATTTGCTCAGTACCTTCCGAAAAGTTGCCTCAGAAAAAGCGTCCAGCAGGCCAGTCAAGCGAAATAACTGATAGTTATTCTTGACTTCGCGAGTGCCTCTGAGGCTAACGGTCAGGGTCAATGACTCAGGAATGACACCCTCCTAGCTAGATATGGCTTAAAGTCGAGGCTTCATTATAGGAGTTTTTTGGTCTTTTGTCTACAGTTTTTTTAGTCAGCGGTTTTTAGTTTTTTTTTGAGGCAGCAGTCATTAGCGGACTGCTGACTGCTGACTGATGACTGCTGACTAAGAGACTACTTTCTGCTGGCTACTTTCTGATTGTCTCGCATTGACTGCACGAATCGATCGAACAAATAGTCAGCGTCGTGCGGGCCGGGACTGGCTTCTGGGTGGTACTGGACTGAGAACAGCGGCAGAGTTTTGTGCTTCAATCCGGCTACGGTGCGATCGTTCAAATTGAGATGAGTAATTTCTACTTCGGGGACTAGGGAATCGGGGTCGATCGCAAAACCATGATTTTGGCTAGTAATTTCTACTTGCTGAGTTAAACCGGCTGGATGATTCAATCCCCGGTGGCCGAACTTAAGTTTAAAAGTTTCTGCACCCAAGGAAAGTCCCAAAATCTGGTGTCCCATGCAGATGCCGAATACGGGTTTGTCCGACTTTAACAAAGCTTTCGCAGTCGCGATCCCTTCCGTTACCGCCGACGGATCTCCGGGGCCATTGGACAGAAAAATGCCGTCCGGGTTGTATTTGAGGATTTCCTCTGGCGACGTGTCAGCAGGTACAACGATGACCCGACACCCGTAACTCGCCAGACGCCGCAGGATGTTGCGCTTGATCCCAAAGTCTAGCGCCACCACCGTCCACATTTCGCCGCTAGCAGGTTTGACTGTAGGACTGAACTCCCAAACCGAGTCCGTGGCTTCAGACCACTCGTAAACCTTGCGGGTGCTGACTTCCTGAACCAGATTCAGCCCGTCCATGCTGGGGGCATCTTGCACTTGCTCCAAAAGCTCCGCCTGGTCGAGAATCGCGGTCGAAATGCCGCCGTTGATCGCTCCCACCGTGCGAATTTTGCGAGTGAGGGCGCGGGTGTCGATGCCGTAAATTCCGGGGATATCGTACTGTTTCAGGTAGTCTTGCAGAGATTGCGAGCAGCGCCAGTTGCTGGGGCGGCTGCATACGTTCCGGGCGATCGCACCCCGAATTTGCGGGCGCGAGGATTCTTCGTCTTCGAGATTTACCCCGGTATTGCCCAATTCTGGATAAGTAAAAGTTACAATTTGCCCACAATAGCTGGGATCTGTCAAGACTTCTTGGTAGCCCGTCATTCCGGTATTGAATACTACCTCCCCGACGACGGTAGCGTTAGCGCCAAAGGACCAGCCGCGGTAAGCAGTACCGTCAGCCAGGACTAGGAGAGCGGGTTGTGCAGTTGAAAGTGACATGGCATCCTTAATTACTTTCGTTTGGTTTAATTCTTACCACTGCCAGAGATTTGATGCTAGCCGGCAAGATACAAATATTATTTTAATTTGTGCAAGAGTTCGGTAAAGCAAGGCACTTATGCCGGAGGCAGAAGCAACAGGTAATCAAAAAGCTGCAACAAGTGCAAATTGTCCCACTCCTCACCCCCGGCATCTTCTACTCTCTCCATCTCCCTCTCGACCAGCAATTTATCTACCAGCAGCTTGTGAGGGCGGGCGGAAAGTCAAATCTATACCAAAAGGCAGTTGTCGCTGTTACGATCGAGCTACACCGTTTAATCAAACTATGGCTAGCAAATCTCCCTTGCCTTTACTCTCAAACTTATACAAGCATCTACTGAACGCTCAAAACCTGCGCCAACCGTTACTGGTGTTAACAACAGTTATTTCTCTGAGCAGTTCAATTTTAGTAGGGACTGTTGCCAACTCCTCGCGAGCAGTGGCTCAAGAAAGTGAGGGATGCTTCATGCGCAGCTCCTCAGGCCGAACCCTCAACCTCAGCCAATCAGTTTGCGGTTTTCTCCCCGAAGCATTGAATCCCGCTACTTCGCCCGCGGCGGCCAAGTCAGGAGTATTTCAGGCAAAAATCAAACGCCGAGAGGCTAATATCCCCGTCATAGAAGTCACATTTAACGGCAAACAAAAGTTCGAGATGATGGTAGATTCTGGAGCTAGTGGCACAGTAATTACACCAGCAATGGCTAAAGCCTTGGGCGTTGTTCTTCAGGGAACAGTGCAAGCACAAACTCCGAACGGAGTTGCTACTTTTCCCCTCGGTCGCCTGACTTCTATTGAAGCTGGGGGCCTGGCAGTTCAAAATGTAGTTGTTGCCATCTCGCCATCCCTAGATATCGGACTTTTGGGTCACGATTTTTTTGGTAATAAAGACATAACGATTAAGCAAGATGTGATTGAATTTCGACCGCGCTCTTAAAAAGAGGGAAGAAGGAAGAAGGAAGAAGGAAGAAGGAAGAAGGATTTTTTTTACTAACCAACAAGAAGAGAAGAGAGAAAAAAGTTTCCCAACTTGAAAAAGTATGAATGCAGAAGGCTGAGTTTTAGATGGTTAGATCGGGAAGATTTTGGCATTCTAAATTTTTCTTTACTTCTTCCCTCTTCCCTCTTCCTTCTTCCTTCTTCCTTCTTCCTTCTTCCCTCTTCCTTCATTTCAAAAACTCAATCAACTGCTGCAACTTCAACCAAGATTCGCCGCTCAATAAAATGTCCTTAGCCAGAGAAACTCCTGCTGCGTGAGAACCCATAGGAATTGCACCTCCCACCTGAAAAGCCAAAGACGCATTCAAAGCTACAACATCCATTTGTGCTCGCGTACCTTTGCCTTGCAAAACGTTGCGCAAAATCTCGGCGTTTTCCTCAACATTTCCGCCTTTTAACGAGCCGATCGCACTTGGTGTCAATCCTACCTTTTCAGGATCTAAAGTAGTGAGTTCGACTTTGCCATCCGACAAAACCGCCAAATCAGTCACATCACCCAAACCCGCCTCGTCCAATTTTTCTCTGCCGTGAACGACTACAGCTAACTCAGTCCCCAACTCGCCCAAAGCTTGAGCAATAGTTGATACCAGACTGGGATCGAACACCCCAATTACCTGCCCTGTAGGGCGCATAGGATTGACAAGGGGCCCTAAAAGGTTAAAAACAGTGCGCACCTTCAAAGTGCGCCTGAGCGACGCTACAGCCTTAAGTGCTGGATGCCACCCCGGCGCAAATAAAAAGGTGATACCCACGGAGTCTACCGCAGCTCTTACCTTCGCGCCATCGGCGTTGAGGTTGACTCCGAGTGCTTCCAACACGTCAGCAGAGCCCACTTTGCTCGATGCCGATCGATTTCCGTGTTTGGCAACTCGAACTTTGCCCGCGGCGGCCACAAAAGCTACAGCAGTGGAAATGTTAAACGTGGAAGCGCCGTCGCCGCCAGTGCCGCAAGTATCAATTAATTGGAGATTGGAGATTGAGGATTTGGGATTGAAAACGCTCTCGGATTCGCCTGCAAGCGACTGAGAATGCAATACCTGAGCCATTCCTGCCAATTCTTGGGCAGAGATGCCTTTGGCTTGGAAGGCCACTAAAATTGCTCCTGAAAGGACGGGGGGAATAGCTTCTGCTAGCCATCCCTGCATCAAGTCGGCTGCTTGGGCGCGTGAGAGAGATTGTCTGTCTAACAGTTGTTCCAGCAGGGCCGGCCACAGAGGAGAATCCGCCGTGTGGGTTGAAGCAGGAGATAACTCTGGCGTTGCTAGTAGAGGGGAATCTGTCATTTATTAGTTCTAGTCAAATTTAGCCCGATCGAGCTTTTCGGCCAAACCGAGAATCGATCGGGATTTTACCAGACTTGCCGACCAAATTTTGCGCACCTGCACCCAGATTTTTGCCCAAATGCCAGCAGCGCAACAGAATTTGTCCCCCCGCAGCAGCCGAATATGAATTTTTTGATACAACAATTACCCTATTGTTGTGCCAACTTTACAGAGAAACCCCCGATCGTACAACTGCCAGCAGTCTGCTGTATTATCTATCAGAAAGAATACTTAACAGTAACTCAGAGCACCCAAAGACCGATAAAAGTTTCCGACAGGAGTTGTGGAGACCAAAAAATTTTAGACATTAGGGAGCCCCAGATTCATCTGTGGAGTCAATTCTTTAATCTAAAATCTCAAATCTCAAATCGACTGACAGCACGGACAGGGAGCGTTTAGCTCATACAGGCAGGTTAGTTGTCTTGGGTAAGAGTCGATCGCACTCTCCCCCAAATCATAAAAATAGACTTTTGCGGTTCTAGAAGTCCCTAATTTTTATTGTAACAACAGCCTTGCCGCTAATTTATATCAGGGTATTCAACTGCTAATATATTTCAGGGAGATTTCAACGAGCGGGTTTTCTTCCGATACCTGCACCGCAGGCCGATCGATTTGGCGATCCGATTGTGACAGCCAGTCACGGCTCAAAGAAAGACAGACCGGATAAACTAAACTTCGATCTGCAACAACTAACAACTAACAGCCCTGTATGACAGATGAATAAACACATTTGTGTCCGGCTGTGCCACAGCATCTTTCTGCCTCATTAACGGCTCAAGTTTAACAGGCGGTAGACCAAAAATATTCAACTCACATCCAAGAGCAGGGTATTCACAAGTGGGAAATCAAAAATTAGAAAATAAAGCGATAGAATGCCTGAATGTCGCGGAGGCACTGCACCAAATGGAAGCAAAATATTATAGTATGTTTGAAAATGCTGTGTCGGGCATTTTTCAAACAACCGAATCCGGTCGCTACATCAGCGCTAACCCAGCTTTGGCTCGTATCTACGGATATAATTCCGCAGCAGAATTGATGAGTTGTCTGACTGATATCAGCGATCAGCTTTACGTCAATCCCGATCGGCGCGATCAGTTTGTTTCTGCTTTGCAAGAACAGGGCATCGTATCTGATTTTGAGTCGCAGATTTATCGGCGGGACGGAACAATAATTTGGATCGCTGAAAATGCGCGAGCTGTCTGCGATGAAGCAGGTAAATTGCTCTACTACGAAGGTTTTGTAGAAGATATCACCCAGCGCAAGCAGGCAGAATCTGGACTTCGAGAAAGCGAGGAACGCCTGCGTTTAATAATTGAAGGCGTTAAGGATTATGCTATATTTATGTTAGATACTGAGGGGTATGTAGCTAGCTGGAATTCGGGTGCAGAACGCATTTTGGGATACAGAGCTCATGAAATAGTCGGCAATAATGCGGAGTGTTTTTTTACGAAAAAAGATCTTGAAATTGGCAAGCCCCAAGAAAAATTAATCGGGGCGGTGGCAGAAGGTCGATACGAAAATGAAGGCTGGCGGCTTCGCAAAGACGGATCGCGATTTTGGGCGAATATTATTGTTACTCCTTTGCGCGATGAAAGGGGAAAGTTGCAGGGCTTTTCTCAAGTAATGCAGGATATTACTGAGCAAAAGCGGGCGGCTGAGGAAAAGATGCAATTGATTGCTTCTTTGCAGGCGTCGGAAAAAAAGTTTCGCACTTTGTACGAATCGACGACTGATGCGGTAATGCTGCTAGACGAAGAGGGTTTTTTGGATTGCAATCCGGCTACTTTAAAGTTATTTGGATGCAGCACTGAGTCGGAGTTTTGCGGCAAGCATCCTTCGGAGTTCAGCCCGCCGTTGCAACCGGACGGGCAAGATTCTATGAGTCTTTCTCAAGATCGAATTAATACGGCTCTGCGATCGGGAAATTGCCGTTTTGACTGGCGGCACTGCCGTTTGGATGGTTCTGAGTTTCCGGCGGAAGTGCTGCTAACTTCTATGGATATCGGCGGCAAAATAGGGCTGCAAGGCGTGGTGCGCGATATCACTTATCGGGTGCAGGCTGAGGAAGCCCTGAAGCAGGCTAATGAGGTATTGGAATGCCGGGTTAAAGAGCGGACAAGTCAGTTGGAAGAGGCTATTAAAAAGTTAAGTTTATCGGAAGAAAAGTTTTCTAAGGCTTTTCGATCGAGCCCTGATCCGATGATTATTACTACTTTTGCTGAGGGTCGTTTTATTGAAGTTAATGATAGTTTTCTGTCGATGATTGGTTATGCTTTAGAAGAAACTATCTGGAATACAGTACCGGGGTTAAATATTTGGGTAAGGTCTCAAGACCGAGTTAATTTTAGACAAAGTTTGCACGAACAAGGTGTTGTTCGCAATCAGGAATGCGAGTTTCGGATGAAGTCGGGATCGGTGGTGGTGTGTTTGCTGTCAGCGGAATTGATTAACTTGGACGGCGAACTCTGTATGCTGGCGGTGATGACGGATATTACCGATCGCAAACACGCCGAAGAAGCCCTACGGGAAAGCCAGCGGGCCTTGGCGACGCTGATGAGCAATTTGCCGGGGATGGCCTACCGTTTTCGCAACGATGCCGATCGCAGTATGGAGTTTGTCAGCGAAGGTTGCTATCAGTTAGCAGGCTATTCTCCTGAAGAATTTATCGGCACTCGGCAAATTTCTCTCTCGGAATTGACTCACCCGGACGATCGCGATAATTTGTGGAATGCCGTGCAAGTTGCGTTGCAAGAAAATCGACCCTATCAGCTAAATTACCGAATTACTTCTAAAAATGGCGAATTAAAATGGGTTTGGGAGCAAGGTTTGGGGGTGTTTTCCGACTCGGGAGAGTTAATAGCTTTGGAAGGGTTAATTACTGATATTTCCGAGCAGAAACGCAGTGAAGAAGCTTTGCTGCGATCGCAAACAGAGTTAACCCAACAAAAACTTCAATTAGAAAATACTTTGCACGAATTGCAGCAAACTCAAGCTCTATTAATTCACACAGAGAAAATGTCTACTCTCGGTCAAATGGTAGCTGGTGTCGCTCACGAAATTAACAATCCCGTTAGCAGCGTCTGCGGCAATCTCGTCCACGTCGGCCACTACACGGAAGATTTGCTGAATTTGATCGATATGTACCAGAAGCACTGCCCGCAGCCGCCGGCAGCAATTAAAGGTAAAATTCAGGATATCGACCTAGAGTTTCTGCTAGAAGATTTGCCGAAAGCGATGTCTTCGATGCAGGTTGGGGCCGATCGCATTCGGGAAATCGTGCGCTCTCTCAGGAATTTTTCCCGCAAAGATGATTCTCAAATGAGCAAAGTTAACCTGCACGAAGGGATTGAAGGAACGCTGCTGATCCTGCAAAGCCGCCTGAAAGCCAGAGGCAACTATCCGGAAATTGCGGTAATTAAGGACTATGGAAATTTGCCTTTGGTTGAGTGTTATGCGGGGAAAATCAATCAGGTATTTATGAATTTGATCGGAAATGCGATCGACGCGATCGAGGAATACAACGAAGGGGATTCAGTTCCAGAAGTCAAAGCTAACCGCAGCAAAATTAAAATTAGGACAGAAGTCCAAAACTCCAATGCTGTAATTAGGATTTCTGACAACGGCCCCGGTATGCCAGAAGAAGTTTCCCAGCAGCTATTCGAGGCTTTTTTTACCACCAAACCCGCCGGCAAAGGCACCGGTTTAGGCTTGTCAATTTCCTACAAAGTTGTTCAAGAACACGGTGGCAAACTGAGCTGCGTGTCTGCACTGGGCCACGGAGCCGAGTTTATCATAGAATTGCCGATCGAACACCCGTAAAGTGCGATAGAGTTTTTAGGTCGGAAATTCAACTTTCAAATTATGAAATTCAACTCCACAATCTCAGTAGCATGATAGTGGCCTTCATTTTGGTAAGGTAGAGGCTTAAAATCTCAAGGGAACTTTTAACTCGAAACTGGGAACAAAAAAAAAGGGAAGAGGGTTTGTAAAGCAGGCGGTTGCAAACCGCTGTCTCAATCACGAATAAGGTGCGGGCGGAGGATAAGGGAATTAGTATATTCTTTCTTTCCCTAGTCCCAAGTCGCTAATTCTTAGCAAGAGAACCCCTAGACGGTTGCTCGTTCCCCATTTCCCGTTCGATCTTTCTTCTAATAACTGGGCTCGCAGTTGCGAGGCGGCGCTAATTGCGCTAAATAGCTATTACGAACTGCTCACCCCGGAATAGAAATCACAAACTCCGAACCCTGTCCCACGGAAGAATTCACGAGTAACGTACCTCCATGTTTTTCCACCACAATTTGGCGGGCTATAGACAATCCTAGTCCGGTTCCTTGACCCACAGACTTGGTTGTGAATAAGTGGTTAAAGATGTTTTCCTGGACTGAGTTCGACATCCCCACTCCATTATCCTTAATCCGAATCAAAACCTGATTGTTGGATTCGCTCAGAGCAGTTTGAATCGTAATTTGATTGGGTAGGGCTTTAATTTCACTAAAACTGCGCCCCTTATTTGACTCCTCCAGAGCGTCAATGGCATTAGCCAGTACGTTCATAAATACCTGGTTCAACTGTCCGGGAAAACATTTCACTAGGGGCAAGTTGCCATACTCTTTCACAACTTCAATGGCAGGGCGGAACTCGCTGGCTTTTAAACGGTGCTTGAGAATCAGCAGAGTGCTTTCGAGTCCGTCGTGAATATTGAAAGAAACTGGTCGATCGCTATCTGCCCTTGAAAACGTTCTCAAACTCGTACTGATATTGCGGATGCGATCGACTCCCTCTTTCATTGAGCTAATCAATTTGGGCAAATCTTCTCGCAAATACTCTAAGTCTATATCCTCGATTTTTTCTTCAACTTTAGCTCCTGGCTTGGGAAAACTATCTTGATATACATCGATTAGCTCGAACAAATCTTGTAGGTATTCTTGAGCTGGCTGTAAGTTGCCGGCAATAAAACCTACGGGATTGTTAATTTCGTGGGCTACCCCTGCGACTAAATTTCCGAGAGCAGACATCTTCTCACCCTGCACCAATTGCAACTGCATCTGTTTGAGATCGTGAAGATAAAGCTCTAGTTTTTGGGCATATTCCTGAGATTGTTGATACAGTCGCGCGTTCTGTAAGGAAATTGCAGCTTGCGAGCAGAGGATGTTGAGGATGGCGACGCGATCGCGCGTAAATGCTCCGATTGTGAGATTATTCTCTAAATACAGAATCCCCATGACTTTGCCTTGATGGAGAATGGGAGTGCATAAAACACTCTTAGGTTGCTGTTGGATGATGTAAGAGTCAGAAGCAAACGTGGTTTGAGTGCTGACATTATCAAACACTAAGGTTTCTTTTGTGCGTTTGACGTAATTAATTAAGCTCAGAGGAATTGCTTGACTCTCTTCAACTAGCAGAGAGTCTAGATGGCAATCTTGACGATTTGTACAGTGGACGGAAACTCTCCAATTTCCCTCCTCATTTAAAATTAATGCTCCCGTTTCAGCCCCAGCATTCTTAACAACCACTTGCATCAAAGTAGTCAGCAATTGCTCTAGCTCGATTTCGCTGGAGAGAGTTTGAGAAGCTTCGATTACAGTTGGCAAATCTACTAACTCCGAACTGCTTGTGCTGCCAATAATAGTCTTATTTGTGCTAGAGATATATGATGCACCATTGGTAGAGGTGTGAATGGTTTCGTTCGGATGCTGGCGAACTTGATTTGGTTGTAGGATAGCAGCCAGCAATTGGGGATAACGCTTTTCTAGATGGTCAATTTTCGCTTTTGCTCCCCAACGAGCATAAGCATAGTAAGCATCGATTAGATAGGGTTGTGCTAGTTTTTCTTTGCCCCATTCTAAGTAAAATTTGGCGGCGAGTTCGTTAGCAAGCGCTTCTTCGTTGACATACTCATTTTCTTTCGCCAGGGCAATGGCGCGATCGTACATCTCGATCGCTTCTATTTTTTCCCCTAAAACCCGATGCCGTTCTGCTTCTACCAAATAGAATTTATGCAGATAATTCATGGGGGCATGATGCGCCCAATTTTGCATTTTTTCTTGATTAGCTTGAACTCTGTCAAGAATACCCTGTTGTTGCGCCTTCGTCGCCGCTTCGCTAACAGACTCTAGACTATTGCTATACACCGCCAATTGTATTAAAGAATCGTAAAAATGGAAGACAGGAACCAAGGGCAATCCTATCACTGTGTCTAAATACTTCTCTGCTAAAGCTGTATTTTCAATCGCTTCTGAGTAATTTTCAAACCAGTAGTTAAGTAAAAATTTGTTCCAATATATGTAGGCAATTCCCGATCTGTCATTTGCTTGCTGGTGCAATGGCAACCTTAATTGTTCATCGCAGGCTTCGCCCTTTAGAAGGCAAGTATTTTCACTTTTTCCGAGCAGATTTAAGGTAGCTTGCCAATAGATTTCTATATAATTAAGGGCTGTTTTTTGCTGGATTTTATAAACAGCATTTCTGTAAGTTGCTATCTCTCTTTCCAGGCCAGTCAGTTCTTTACCGCTAAAGTAAGCAGAATAGGAGTACACAGCTAGACCATAGGCAGCATATTGTAAATCTCCTGTCTCTAGTCCGCTAGAGTAAGCTGATAACAAAGATTCTAAGGTTTTTCTCAAATTCTCTTTCCAAGGTCGGATAAATGTATTTACTGTGGCGACTGTCTTGGCTTTAATTTCTTGAGCATTTATCTTTGACACTAGATTTAAAGCCAATTGACCGAACTGATAACCTGAATCTATATCTCCCACAACTCCGCAAAGCAGAAGACCATAATTGGCATAAACAAAGGGAGACACGGAAGCATTACCATATTGGACGGACAAGTTTACTTGTTTGCATACCATCAAGGGCACCAGTTCTGGCGCAGCAATGTATGCCGCACCAAAGATACTTGATAAAAGTCTCATAGCTGCTAGTTTATAGGGATCGCTCATTTGAGGCAGGTCAATTAAATCCTCAATTCGCTTGCAGTTCAAAATTGACGCAGTTTCCCCTAGTGTCTGCCCAATATCTGAGGCGTTCGGCTCTTGGGGAAACTCCACCCCCAACAGCTTTAAAACTTGTAGCGCCGTATTAACTGCTTCTAGTAACTTGTTCTGAGCTATATAGACTTCAATCTGGACTTCATACACTATGATTTTGTCCAGTAAGGTTTTGGCGCAGTTTTGTACTACCTCAACGAACCTCTGCATTCCTTCAAAATCACCGCTCAAAAAACCTGCTTCTGCTGCTTCGTTATGTAGCGCTAATGTTATTTCATATTGATTTTGCCAACTATTTGCTATCAGTAATTCTCTGCCGAATTTGAAATATACAACAGCAGCCAAATAGGCAGTAGCAGCTTTGGCTTTCTTTCCGGCAACTAGATTCAAGTGTGCTAATTGCTCCCGTTCTGCTTCTTGGGTAATTAACTCAACTCCCACATTCAAGTGGTTGACAATATCAAATATTCTTTCTTCTCGTTCGGCTTCTGGCGTATTCTTTAATAACAGTTGACCGATTTTTAAGTGAGTCGAGCGCTTTTGGTCTTCTGGAATCAGAGAATAAGCAGCTTGTTGGACGCGATCGTGTAAGAATTTGTATTTGGGTAATTGATCGTGGGTAATAGGTAATGGGATAGATTTGTCCCTATTACCGTTTTCCCCGTTTTCATCTCCTTCTGCTTGGTAAAACTTATAAACCTCGCTAATGGGTAATATTAGCCCTTCTTGGAGAGCTTTCCACAGGTTGAGTGCAGTTTCTTCAAGCGATTTCTCCTCAACAATTGCCAGTGTTGCTAGGTCAAATTGATTGCCAATACAGGCTGCCAACTTCAAAACTTCTTGAGTTTGGACGGGCAACTTCCGTAACTGAATTGCTACGAATTCGACTACATCATCTGTCAGCGCTAATGTTCTTACTTTTGCAATATCGCACTGCCAGTGACGGATATCAAAATTAAACGAAATTAATCCATCTTCATGCAATGATTTGAGAAATTGGCTGCTGAAAAATGGATTGCCTTTAGTTTTCTGATAAACCAGTTCTGTTAAAGGTCGTGCTAGCACTTTTGAACAACCAAGAGTATCGGCAATTAAACCATTCAAATCCGACTGCTGGAGCGGCGCTAGAGTAATGGTATTCACCGTTGCTGAGGCTTTTTCAATGTCCGTCAAGGTCAGCATTAACGGGTGTGCTGGAAAAACTTCGTTATCTCGATAAGCTCCCATCAAGAAAAGATAGCGACTCCCCAAGTTGCTCATTAAAAGTTGTATCAACTTTAACGATGCTGAGTCTGCCCATTGCAAATCATCCAAGAAAATAACTAGGGGATGTTCCTTTGTAGTAAAAACTTGAATGAATTTTTCAAATAACAAATTAAAGCGATTTTGGGCGGCACTGCCGGAGAGTTCTGGTACGGGAGGTTGTTCTCCAATCAAAAATTTTAATTCGGGTACAACTTCCACAATTGCTCCCGCATTTTCGCCCAAAGCGGCTAAGATTTCTGAATTCCACTGCTCGATTTTTGCGTCGGTTTCCGAAAGCAACTGCCCGATTAAATCTTGAAAGGCTTGGACAAAAGCTGAGAAGGGAAGGTTGCGTTGAAATTGGTCGAATTTTCCTTTAATAAAGTAGCCGCGCTGCCGCACGATGGGTTTGTGGACTTCGTTGACGACGGCGGTTTTACCAATGCCGGAGAAACCCGCCACTAGCATCATTTCAGTGCTGCCTGCACTCACCCGGTCAAATGCTTCTAGCAGGGTTTGCACTTCGGCTTCTCTGCCGTACAATTTTTGGTAGTGCTAAACAAGTAATGATGCATTGTAATAATGGATGAAATACCAGATTGCACCGATATGATTTTCTAAAGATTTTGAAAAGGACAAAGTTTTTCGGACTAGCCGAGACACCCGTTGCCTCAACGTATTGTTGAAGCGCTCAATGTAGCTGGTTTTGCCTGTTTCTTTTCCCACCGCTTGATGTCGTTTGGTGGGTAGAACAGCCCCATACGCTGCCCAAAAGTCCGTGTATGCAACTGCGCATTGGCGGTAGACAGGTGGTAACGATTGCCACAATTGGCGGGCTGCGGCTTCATCCCGGCTTCCAATGTAAACACCCACAATCTCGCGGGTGTCTGCATCCAGGGCCAACCAGACCCACTGTTTGTTTCCCTTGTTATCGACAAAGGACCACAACTCATCACACTGGATTGTTAGCCTCCCCTTTTTTTGGGTGTCACTTGGACTTGGCGTGACACCCCAGCATATTTCTTATTGATGTAGGTTTGTAGCCATTGCTCAGACACCTGAGTTGCACGGGCAATGCCCGCGAGGGAAATGCGTTCCAGCAGCAAGCGGTCAATCAATGCCCGGGTTGCTGTATCAATCACTTTCTTGTGTGGATGCTCAACAAATTGCCGTCCACACTCATGACACTTAAAGCGCTGTTTACCGTTGTGGATGCGACCGTTTTTGACAGTTCGGGAAGATGTACAGATGGGACAAGCAGGCATGAGCAGACAAAGATAACCAGGAAATCAACTTTAACTGTTATATCACTTATCATTACATCTTGAGCGCTACCTGGATTGGGGTAGTGCTAAATATGTAATGATAGAGGAGTAGAATGAAGTGCTGATGCTTTCCTATCATGCCACCATGCCCCATTT